>JAPLEL010000207.1 GCA_026391415.1 Bacteroidota bacterium | reverse complement strand
TATAAAAGGCTCTCTAATGCCACCTTCATACAAATCCATTTTCTGCCCCCTCAATCCACCATTGCTATTAAAAAATTGACGATTTACACCTCCATTAAAAGTGGCTCCATTGTCACTTGAAAATAGAATCAATGTATTTTCATCTAAACCAAGTGCTTTAATTTTTTCGAGAATTAATCCAACTTGTGCGTCTAAAAAACTAATCATAGCAGCATAAGTAGACAATGGATATAAACTAGACGCATAGCCATTTTGGCCGTAATACGGACGCTCATTAAATTGACCAATATATTTTTTCACCCATTCATCTGGTGCTTGTAAAGACAAGTGTGGTAATGTATATGGTAAGTATAAAAAGAATGGTTTGTTTTTGTTGTTATCAATAAATGCCAATGCTTTTTCGGTTAATTTAGCTGGGGCATATTCTTTGCCTTTATAATAATTAAAATCTGCTACGGTAGCTTTGATTGAATCTATTTGCTTGTGTACATTAATTACAGGGTTTTGTAAAGTATCCCAATGGTCATTTTCCCATAAATGGGTTGGATAATAATTATGTGCTTGTTTTTGGTCGAGGTATCCGTAGAAATAGTCAAATCCTTGCTTGATTGGAGAACCAGTTGTATTGGCCATTCCCAATCCCCATTTGCCTATTGCAGCAGTTTTATATCCTGCCTGTTGCATCATTTTACCAACCGTAAAAACCCCTTCTGGCAAAGGCATTTGGCCTCCTTCTAAACTATCAGCAAAACCACCTAATTCATAGTTTCCATGTATATAAGTATGTCCACCATGTTTTCCTGTAAGCAACATACAACGTGCAGGCGCACAAACTGGCGCACTCGAATAATGATCGGTAAATCGCATGCCTTCTGCAGACATTCTGTCTAAATTAGGTGTCTTTATTTTTGTTTGTCCATAAGCCCCTAGTTCGCCATATCCCATATCATCGGCATAGATATAAATGATATTTGGTTTTGTTTGGGCAAAACAATTCAACGAAAAAATAATAGAGATAGTTACAAAAACATATTTCATATACAGTAGCAATTATTAAATCTAATTAAAAATGTAATATAAAAACTACGCAATCGTTTGCATAAATATTTCAAAAAATATTCAATATTCAACTAATCTCTGAAACTAAAGAAAATCAAACCTATTGAACTACAGAAATAGCTTTTTTAACTGCCAAATCAAATTGATTTGATACCTCAAAATATCCTTCCACTATCCAAATTTGTCGGGCCATTAATATTTGTAGCCTTTGCTGAATTTGCGATGCTTCTACTGCAGAAAATCTATCTAGTTTTAAACTATCATGCGATAAAGCAAAACTGCGTAAATCATCTAGTTCCTTAATTCCTGGTGTAAATCCTTTCAATAAATTTGAAGCCGTTTTAATAGTATTAAATTGCCCTCTATTTTGTAAATAATATTGGTATACAAAATTGTTAAGCGTATTTCTGTAATACAATTTCATTAATGCATTACTAATTTGCGTGGTATCAATTGGTACAAAAATATCAGGCGTAATACCACCCCCTCCATATACAATATGTCCTGCAGGAGTTTTATAGGCTTTACCTTTTGGAATTACAGTATCAGCTTTTTGCATTGTCCCATGCTGAAAACGCGTAAGTAATTCTTCATCATATTCTAATTTATTTTTCCCATAAGGCTTTTGAATATTCCTTCCTAATGGACTAAAATATCTTGCAACTGTTAATCGCACTGCACTTCCATCAGATAGTTGAAACTGTTGCTGTACAAGACCTTTACCAAATGTTCTTCTACCAATAATGGTTGCTCTATCCCAGTCTTGTAATGCGCCACTCAACACTTCACTTGCAGATGCAGATGTTTCATCAACCAATACCACCAATTTTCCAGTTTCAAAAATGCCATCTTTTTTACACCTGAAATCAAACCTTGGAATATGGTCCCCCTCGGTGTAAACAATTAATTTATCATCGCTTAAAAACTCATCAGCAATAGCAGTTGCCTCTTTCATTAGCCCACCACCATTGCCTCTTAAATCAAGTATTAATTGCTTCATGCCTGATTTTTGCAATTGCTCCATGCTTCGCATAAATTCTTCGAATGTTCTATCTGCAAAACGATTGATTCTTAAAAAACCAATGGTTGGTGTTATCATATAAGCAACATCAATTGAAGGAACTGGAATTACACCTCTTTCAATTATTTTTTCGATTATTTTTCCATCACGCAATAAACTTATTTTCACTTTTGTTCCAACAATACCGCGTAATAATTGACGAATTTTATCGGATTGTATTTTTTTTCCAGCCAATAAAATAGTATCTGATACACGTATAAATTTGTCACCTACTTGAATACCCACTTTTTCTGAAGGACCATCTTTTATAACACTCATTACATTTACAGTGTCATTAAAAATTTGAAACTCTACCCCAATTCCTTGAAAATTGCCCATGAGTTGTTCATTGGTTTCCATTAAATCTTTTTCAGGGATTAGTACAGAATGCGGATCTAAATGGGTTAATAATTCATTTACAGCTAATTGATTAATACTATCTGATGCAACTTTATCTACATACTTCCCTTTTATTAAGTCTACCACTTCTTGTAAGGATGTTTTTCTTGATAAACTAAAAAAACTGTTTCCTGCAGTACGTTCTTTTATTTGATAGCCTATTAACATTCCTAAAACCATGATAATTGAAAACAACACCGGCAACCAAATTTGTAACTTTTTATTTTCCATAAAAATCCTTCTTTGTAACTTGAAATTGAAATGCGAATATCAGAATTAATGTGCTAAACATAGATAAAGGTTTGATGTTTGGTACTTATGGTTTAAGTTGCAGTATGTTTTAATAGCAAATCTTACTGGCCACCACACGGAGGATGCGCATAAATAGTTAATATGTCAGTTAAATTGATTGCAGACAGTGGAGCTACCAAATGTGAATGGTGCTTAATTACAGATGGTAAGAAAAAAACAATCCTCACCCAAGGCATTAGCCCCTATTTCCTTGAAGAAGCACAAATTGTAACTATATTAAATAAATCCTTAATTCCAAAACTCAAGGAAGTTATAATTGAAGAAGTATTTTTCTATGGCACAGGATTAAGCAATGCCAATAATGCTTTAGTTGTAAAAAAAGTACTAAAAATCCTGTTTAAGAAAGCAAAAATTGTAATTGAAACAGACCTAACAGCAGCAGCAAGAGCTCTTTGCGGAAAAAATAAAGGCATTGCCTGTATTTTAGGTACTGGCTCAAATTCTTGTTATTATGATGGTAAAAAGATACAAAAGAATAGTCCTGGCGTCGGATATATATTAGGAGACGAAGGCAGTGGTGCCTATTTAGGTAAGAAAGTCATACAACATTTCTTGTACAATACTTTCGATGAAGAAATCATGACTCGATTTGAGAAACGTTTTATGACTTCTCCAGTAGAAATTTTAGAAAAGGTATATAAACAGCCATTAGCAAATCGATACCTAGCTTCTTTTGCCATTTTTTTGGCTGAAAATCGTGGACATTATATGATTGAGAATATCATAGAAGATGGATTGAATGATTTCTTTTTTACCCATATTTATAAGTACAAAGAAAGCTGGACTCATTCTATAAACTTTATTGGCAGTATTGCATTTGGTTTCAAAGATGTTTTGCAAGACCTTTGTAAAACCTATGAATTGGAATTGGGACGGGTTTTAAAAACTCCCATGAAAGGGTTAATTGAATATCATAGTTAATTACACGACATGCAAGATTTTATTAAAGTAACCGAGCAAACATCTATCTACAATCACTTGGAAAAGATGTCGATACACGACTTACTTGTTAATATTAATAATGAAGATAAAACAGTTCCCGATGCAGTAGCGCTAGCTATTCCACAAATTGAAAAATTAAGTGCTGCTATAAGCGATAAAATGCTAGCAGGAGGTCGTTTGTTTTATATTGGTGCTGGTACTAGTGGTCGTTTAGGTATTGTTGATGCCAGTGAATGTCCCCCAACATTTGGTGTTCCTTATGGTTTGGTGATTGGGCTGATTGCTGGTGGAGACAAAGCCATTACCCAAGCAGTTGAATTTGCCGAAGACAGTGCAGAAGGCGGATGGGCTGACCTTGAAAAGCATTTTATAAGTGATGAAGATGTAGTAGTAGGATTAGCCGCAAGTGGCACAACACCCTATGTTATTGGTGCATTAAAACAGTGTAGAAAAAGAGGAATCATAACGGGTAGTATCAGTTGCAACCCCAATTCTCCTGTATCTGCAGCCGCAGACTTTCCTGTTGAAGTAGTGGTAGGGCCAGAGTTTATTACAGGAAGCACAAGAATGAAAAGTGGAACAGCACAAAAACTAGTACTCAACATGATTTCTACTTCTATTATGATACAACTTGGCAGGGTTGAAGACAATAAAATGGTGAATATGCAATTAAGCAATGTGAAACTGGTTGATAGAGGCGTTAAAATGCTGATGGAATCATTAAAAATTACAGACTACGAAACTGCAAAAGACCTTT
>JAPLEL010000127.1 GCA_026391415.1 Bacteroidota bacterium | reverse complement strand
CAATTTTATTGTATAAATTTAAAATAGTTGGTAAATAATTTTCAATCAATTTAGACAAACTAGTATGATTCATTTTGGCATAAATTTTAGCGTTTTCAATTACTTGCTGCTCTAGCTTTAATGTTAATTTAGTATCCATAAGGTGAATTACGTACAAATTTAATAAATTAATACGTACGAAACCTGTTTTCAGCTATTTAAAAATCTAAAACTAGTATCCATTATTACTATTATCTAACAAATCCAATAAAATCATTTTACTAAGTGGTATATCGGCACAAAAAAAGCAACCACTTTTCAGGGTTGCTTTTTTAAATCTATTGTATTTGGTACTATAATAATTTATGTACGCAGTCTACTAGTTCAGATTTGGTAATAGGAATACCCATCATTTTATTGTAAGGAATTGCATCCACAAAAAACTGATCACGAATAATTCTTACCAATTGACCATTGTTAATTTCTGGTACTAAAACCTTGTCGAAATTTTTAAGAATCTCGCCTAAGTTTTTAGGGAACGGACGCAAGTAACGAATATGTGCATGGCTTACAGCATGACCTTCGGCTTGCAATTCCATACAGGCACTTTTAATAGAACCATAGGTAGAACCCCATCCTAAAATCAATACGCTTCCTTTTTCTGGACCGCTATCAATAGTTTGTAAAGGAATATAATCCGCTACTTTATCTACTTTGGCTTGACGCACATTAATCATGTGTTGGTGATTCTCTGGTTCGTAGTTAACATTACCAGTCACGTCTTGCTTTTCTAATCCACCAATACGGTGTTCTAAACCAGCTGTTCCAGGAACTGCCCAAGGACGAACCAATTTTTCGTCGCGTTTGTATGGCATATATTTTAAGTCGCCTTCGTCTATTGTTTTTTTAAAGTTAACTTCTATTGGTTTTAAATCGGCAGATACAGGAAATTTCCAAGGTTCAGCACCATTGGCAATGTATCCATCACTTAATAAAATAACGGGAGTCATGTGTTGCACTGCAATTCGGCAAGCTTCATAAGCAGCATCAAAACAATCACTTGGTGTAGAGGAAGCAACAATTGGTATTGGAGATTCTCCATTACGTCCATAATAAGCTTGCATCAAATCACTCTGCTCTGTTTTGGTTGGCAAACCTGTTGAAGGGCCACCGCGTTGAATATTAATAATCACCAACGGAATTTCTAACATCATAGCCAAGCCCATCGCTTCGGTTTTTAAAGCCATGCCCGGACCAGAAGTGGTAGTTATTCCTAGAGCACCTCCATAACTAGCGCCAATGGCTGCACCAATACCTGCAATTTCATCTTCTGCTTGGAATGTGCGAACACCAAAGCTTTTGTATTTACTTAATTCGTGTAGAATATCAGTAGCTGGTGTAATTGGATAAGTTCCTAAAAATATAGGTAAGCCACTTTTTTCACTAGCAGCAACCAATCCGTAAGAAAGGGCTTGATTGCCCATAATACTTCTGTACAAACCCGGAACCATTTTGGCTTTTTCTACCTTGTAACGGGTTGTAAAAGCTTCTGTAGTATCACCATAATTATAACCAGCTTGTAGCACTTTTACATTACTGTTTAAGATGGTTGGTTTTTTGCCGAATTTCTCTTTTAAGAATTCAATTGTTGTTTCTAAACTACGGTTGTACATCCAGTAAATCAATCCCAAAACAAACATGTTTTTGGCACGATCTCTTTCTTTAACACCTAAATCTGTAAATTCTTTTAAAGATTCACGAGTAAGTTTAGTTACATCAACTTTCATTAAGTCGAAACTGTCTAAACTTCCATCCTCTAAAGGGTTTATGCCATCTGGGTAATTTGCCAAACGCAAATTGCGCGCATCAAAACCATCAATATTAGCAATAATTTTACCGCCTTTTTTAATGCTTTTTAAGTTAACTTTTAAAGCAGCTGCATTCATTGCTACTAATATGTCGCAATCATCTCCTGGCGTGTAAATTCGCTCACTAGAGAAATGCAATTGAAATCCACTCACACCAGGTAAAGTACCTATTGGAGCCCTAATTTCTGCTGGAAAATCTGGGAAAGTTGCCAAGTCAATTCCTAGCATTGCAGTATTGTTGGTAAACTGCTGACCCGTTAATTGCATTCCGTCGCCGCTATCTCCGGCGAACTTAATTACTACGTTTTGTAAAAGTTCTTCTTTTCTATTCATCATAATCAATTCAAAATATGATGCCAATGCAATCAAAGCATGGCTGTTTCAGTTGTTTTTGTGTTTCAGCAAAAAGCTGATTTTTAAAAGTTGCGCTAAGATACTACAAGTGAGAGGTATTATTCCCGTTTTTTCGTTTTTTCTCTCATAATTACCGAGTAATTAACCATTTTTTATATGTGTAAATACCCCCAATCTGTTTGTATCTTTATTGCTGTAATTCTATTTGTAATGCCAGCAATCATTAAAAAAAGGAAACTATTATTATTAGCATCTGTCTGCTTTTTAGCGGGTTTTGGGTCTTGTAATCAAGCAAGCTCAACAAACCAACAAACGAAGGATTCAGTAAATAAACCGGCACTAAAATTACTTGGAAGTTCTGAAAACGAGTCGGTTGCCTTCAAGCAAAACATAGACACAACTAAATCAACCATCTATTTAACTTTCGACGACGGTCCTCAAAAAGGCACCATTGGCTGCTATAACACTTGTAAAACTTTAGGGATAAAAGCCAGTTTTTTTATGGTAGGATTGCACCAAAACATTAAATCTGATGGCAAACAGTTGGTATCTATGATTCGCAACGGATATCCGGAATTTTTACTAACAAATCATAGTTACACGCATGCAAAAGATAAATACAAGGATTTTTAC
Organism: Bacteroidota bacterium; assembly: GCA_026391415.1. Lineage (GTDB taxonomy): Bacteria > Bacteroidota > Bacteroidia > Chitinophagales > Chitinophagaceae > Sediminibacterium. The sequence goes on along the minus strand of JAPLEL010000127.1, from coordinate 7,620 downwards.
CACCATCCTCAAGCGGCTTTAATTGATTTTTTAAGTGCCCAAGATTCTTTAAAAGTGGCTAAAAAAATAGTCAGACTCCCCGGAAATAGGGCATGGGTTAGGGCAAATGACATTACAAGCAGTCATTTGGTAAGTGGTGTTGCGCATCTATTAGACAGTAGTGGGTATAATGTAATTGGTTGGGATCTAGAATGGAATTTTAGTCATAAAACTGGCCGACCTATACAAACTGCCGAAAAATTAGCCGCTCAGGTGGATAGTGCATTTGCGCACCAAAACATGCATATTCGCAAGCACCTGGTTATTTTAACACATGATAGAATATTTCAACGGCCTGCAGATAGTTTATCTTTAGCTAAATTCATTGGGCTGTTAAAAACTAATCCAAACTATGTTTTTGAAACAGTAGACCATTTGCCAGGATTAAAAAATTAGTTGTGTTAGGCGTTTGACCTCCTCAACCAACGAATAATTTTATCATTTTCTTGAGGAATTTCAAGCATAATCGCTTTATTATTGTAGTATATTTGTAATTGAATAAAAATTAAAACTATGGCAATTTTTAAATCGGGTAATCCTACTTTAACCGAAAAAATGTTTGACAAAAGCACCACAGTGATGGCCGAGAATCAAGGTGTTATGAGTGTGCGTGGTGCAATTAATAAATTTGGCTTTTTAATGTTAATGGTCATTGCTGGGGCCGCTTATAATTGGCAACTGTTCCAAGAATTAAAACAGTCTACCATGACTATTTTAATGATAGTAGGTGCAATTGGTGGATTTGTAGTGGCACTTGGAATTACTTTCAAACCCAATTGGGCCGCTTATTTGGCGCCTGCCTATGGTTTGTTACAAGGTTTATTTATTGGCGGTATTTCTGCTATTATGAATAAGCTTTTTGAAGCAAAATATCCAGGCTTAGTTATACAAGCGGTTGGCTTAACTTTTGGTGTGGCACTTGCCATGTTTCTGTTGTATAATTTTAGAATTATTAAAGCCACCGAAAAATTCAAATCGGTAATTATTGCTTCTACACTAGGGATTGGTATTTTTTACTTAATCACTATGGTGTTAAACATGTTTGGTGTGAATGTAAGTTTTATGCATGATTCAAGTTTATTGAGCATTGGCATTAGCTTATTTGTAGTAGGAATTGCTGCTATGAATTTAATTCTTGATTTTGATATGATTGAACAGGGTGCAGAAAGAGGTGCGCCTAAATTTATGGAATGGTACGGTGCATTTGGCTTATTGGTAACCATTGTTTGGTTATATATTGAAATGCTAAAATTATTGAGTAAATTAGGTAGTAGAGACTAATCAATTTTTTAACTATATCCTGAAGGGCTGTATCAAAATTTGATACAGCCTTTTTTATTCCATCAATTACCTGCTCAACCTGAAACAAATTTCAAATTGTTTTTTAATAATTAAACTGACTATTGGTAAGCGTATTCAAGTTTGCAAATACAGTAACTTACACTTTTAAAATTGGTTCAATATGCAATTCGACCAACAAGGTTTGACCAATGAGCAATTAATATCTTTTTATCACCAACTAGTATTTCCTAGAATGGTAGAAGAAAAGATGTTGGTATTGTTGCGCCAAGGAAAAATTAGCAAATGGTTTAGTGGCATTGGTCAAGAAGCAATTTCGGTAGGCAGTATGTTGGCCTTGCAACCAGACGAATGGGTCATGCCATTACATAGAAACTTAGGTGTTTTTACTGCCAGAAATATGCCATTGCACCAATTATTTATGCAGTGGCAGGGAAATAAACAAGGATTTAGTAAGGGCCGAGAACGTAGTTTTCATTTTGGAAGCAAGGAGCACGCCATTTGTGGCATGATTTCGCATTTGGGCCCACAACTAGCCGTAGCAGATGGCGTTGCATTAGCGTATCAATTAAAGCAAGAACAAAAATGTGTGCTAGCTTTTTCTGGAGACGGTGCAACAAGCGAAGGCGACTTTCACGAAGCATTAAATGTTGCTGCAGTTTGGAATTTGCCCGTTATTTTTTTAATAGAAAATAATGGGTATGGATTAAGTACGCCAGCTAATGAACAGTATCGTTGTGCGGAATTAATTGATAAGGCTAAAGGATATGGAATGGATGGTATTCAAATTGATGGCAATAATATTTTAGACGTTTACCATACCATTAAAAATGCCAGAGAATATTGTATTAAAAATCAAGCACCTTACTTAATAGAATGCCTAACCTTTCGCATGCGCGGACACGAAGAAGCGAGTGGCGTTAAGTATGTACCAAAAGAGTTATTAGAAACCTGGGGTAAAAAAGATCCTATTAAAAATTTCGAACAATTTTTAATAGCAGAAAACGTAATTACCGAAATGCAAATTGCTACCATTAAAAATGTATTTCGTGAAAGTATTGAAACCGAATTACAATTAGCGTATCAAGCAGATGATTTAATACCAGATACCAACGAAGAATTGGCAGATGTATATGCTCCTGTCATTTCAAATAATACAATTGAATTAATCGAGATAGAAATTCAGTTAAACAAAGCGCAAAAAATAATTCCAGAAAAAAGAATGGTGGATGCCATTAAAGAAGCGCTCCAACAAAGTATGGAAGCCCATGACAATTTAATTTTAATGGGTCAGGATATTGCAGAATATGGAGGGGCATTTAAAATTACAGAAGGCTTAGTAGATATATTTGGAAAATCGCGTGTGCGTAATACACCGCTTTGTGAAAGTGCTATTTTAGGCGCTGCTTTAGGTTTAAGTTTAGAAGGATTTAAATCAGTAGTAGAAATGCAGTTTGCAGATTTTGTAAGCGTTGGGTTCAATCAAATAGTAAATAACCTAGCCAAAATTCATTACCGTTGGGGTCAAAATGCATCGGTGGTTATTCGAATGCCTACAGGGGCTGGGGTAGGGGCTGGTCCTTTTCATTCGCAAAGTAATGAAGCTTGGTTTACGCATGTACCCGGATTAAAAGTAGTGTATCCTTCTAGTGCGGCAGATGCAAAAGGGTTATTAATTGCCGCCATCAACGACGGAAATCCTGTATTATTTTTTGAACACAAAGCATTGTATAGAAGCGTGAGTGATGCTGTTCCTGATGAATATTATACAGTACCTATTGGGATTGCAAAAACAGTGGCTGTTGGCTCAGATATTAGTATAATAACTTATGGCGCTGGTGTGCATTGGGCATTGGAATACCAAGCGCAAAATCCTAATATATCATTACATATTATTGACTTGCGTAGTTTATTGCCACTAGATTATTCTGTCATAAAAAAAGCAGTAGAAAAAACTGGAAAAATACTCCTATTACACGAAGACAATTTAACAGGAGGCATTGGTGCAGAAATTAGTGCATGGATTAGTGAACACTGTTTTGAACAATTAGATGCGCCAGTAATTCGTTGCGCTTCTTTGGATACACCCATTCCTTTTAATACAGCACTAGAAAATAATTACTTAGCAAAAAATAGATTAGACCAAGCTATAAAAAAATTATTAGCTTACTAAAATAATTGAACACCATGCAAAAAAATACTTACGTCTTATTGTTTAGTTTGTTGTTTTTACCAATGCTAATGCAAGCGCAAACAACCACCTATCAACCCCCAAATTTTACAGATAATAATCGGGCAGAAAAATTGGCAAAATATTATCCGCTGGTAGAAAAAATCTATAGTGAATATGCTACAAAAAATCATTTTCCAGGGTATTCATTTGGTATTGTATTAGATGGAAAACTAGTGTATTCAGGTGCTGGGGGCTTTACTGATATTGATAAAAAAACGGCTGCAACTACACAATCGATGTTTCGAATTGCTTCTATGAGTAAAAGCTTTACAGCAATGGCTATTTTAAAATTACGCGACGAGGGTAAACTAAAATTAGACGATCCTGTTGCGCAATATATTCCTGAAATGAAGGGGCAACAACTAACCAAAGATGCACCCGTTATGACTGTTAGAAATTTACTGTCTCATTCGGCAGGCTTTCCCGAAGACAATCCTTGGGGCGACCGACAATTGGCTATTTCAGATGCTGATTTAATTGACATGATAAAAAAGGGAATTAGTTTTTCGAATGATCCAGGGTTGACTTATGAGTATAGTAATATGGGCTTTGCAATGCTAGGATATATTATTAAAAAAGTAACCGGTATTCCTTACAGCGATTACATTAAAAAAAATATTTGGCAACCATTAAAAATGCAACAAGCAAGTTGGGAATACACAAAAGTTCCTGCTCAAGCATTGGCACATGGCTATCGTTGGATCAATAATAATTGGCGCGAAGAAGCCTTATTGCACGATGGTATTTATGGGGCGATGGGTGGTATGATTACTTCTATTGAATCGTTTAGTAAATACGTTGCTTTTCACCAATTGGCATGGCCTCCTAGAAATGATATAGAAACTGGCCCCATTAAAAGAAGTTCCGTTCGAGAAATGCATCAGCCTTGGCGTTTTGCGTCATTAAATGCTGCTTACAAATATCCTAGTGGAAGGGCTTGTGCCATGGCTGCTGCTTATGCTTATGGGTTGCGTTGGTCTAAAGATTGTGAAGGCAGAGAAACCATTGGCCATACAGGTGGATTGCCTGGTTTTGGAAGTAATTGGGTGATATTGCCTGAGTATGGTTTAGGCGTAATGTTTTTTGCAAACCTTACTTATGCACCAACATCATTTGCCAATGTGCAAGTGTTGGATACATTAATCCGATTAACGGGCATTCAACCCCGACAATTACCAGCATCAAAAATTCTTACACAAAGAAGAGATGATTTAGTAAAACTATTGCCACAGTTTAATAATGCAGCGCAATCGGGTATTTTTGCCGTTAACTTTTTTGCTGATTATTTTACAGAAACACTCAAAAAAGAAGCTACAGATATTTTTGAAAAAGCAGGTGCTATTAAAAAAATTAATGAAGTGATTCCAGAAAATCAATTACGCGGTTATTTTATTGTAGAAGGAGCAAAAGCCAATATCCATATAAGTTTTACACTTACGCCAGAGAATCCTGCATTAATTCAGGAGTACCATATTAAACTTATAAATAAATAAATTATTCGCCAGGATGGTATGATTTTTCAACATGCTTTAGTACATCTTCTTTGTAAAATAATACCTCTTTAAATTGACCTTTAGTATAAGGTATTGCTTGGTCTGCAAAGTGTTTAGAATTCAGGTCACTTGATTCACCGCCAGCTAGTAAAGATTTGGCCATTACTTTTTTTCCAAATTCAACTGCACAAATAAAACTATTGCCATTATAGCCATAGCGTAAATTAGTGTTAGGATATACTTTGCTAACAAAAGACGGAAGGCATCCCCAGGTAGAAGCCGCAAACCCAGATGGGGTGCTAGGTTCAGCGTCATTATATTTTTCAACTATATTGCCTGTTAAGCGTTGGTATCGATTGATTTCACCCCAAGGTTTTTTCCAAGTTCCAAATTTGGCAGTTAATTCTTTTGTTACTTCCAATAAACTATTTAAAAGCAAACTAACATTATTAGACTCAGCAAACACAGTTGTTTTTTGTACCTGATCTGATTCGTCTTTTCCATTAGCCCTTAAAATTGTAGGAAACAATTTTTGTCCCCATTCAATGGCTAGTGTTGTTGCAACGGAATTTTCTGATGAATTTCTATCCCAATTTTTTAATATAGCAATGGGTTCTAATAGAGCGGTAAAATTTGTGTCTAATTTGTTTTTTTCAAAAGCTTTGAGTAATGCAGGAATGAGCAAGTCAAATGCTGCAAGATGCGTATCGTAAGCCGTTTCAATCACTTTATTGATGGTAAGTTGCGTGCGATCTTTAAAGATTTTCACTGCATTTAACCCCCTAAAATTTTCGCCATCTAAAGACATATAATGCGGGTAATTTTCTCTTTTTGGGCTACTAGCACCTGATACTGTAAATGGTGTTGAATTACAATTTTGTAAAAATCCACTGCTTGGGTTGTATACGTGAATCATTTCGTTTAAACTATGAAGCCCTTTCCATTCGGTAACAATTGTGCTTCCATCAACTGGCTTCGACCAATTGTATGCGGTATCTCTTTTGGGAATAAAATTACCATGCCAATAAGCAATATTTCCTTTGTCATCTGCAAACACTGTATTATTGGAAGTATTGGCTAGCAGTTCCATATTTTTTTTATAGTCTTCAAACCCTTTAGACTTAGTTCTTTGCCAAGATTGTATTAAAGATTTGATAGATCGATTATTGGCTTTTACAGAAATCCATTGACCATTTCTTTTAGCCATTACAGGTCCATGGTGTGTGTAGTAAGTTTTAAAACTTTTAGATAATAGTTTACCATTCTGTAAGTATTGAATAGATATTATTTTTTCAGTAACCGGTAATTGTTCATTATTGTACAGATAGCTAAAACCTTTTGCTGTTGTTTGTATTTTTTCTATATACAAATCTGCTACATCGCTATAGCCAGAGGTATGCATCCAACCACAGTGTTCATTGAATCCTTGGTACACAAAAAACTGTCCCCAAGTAACAGCGCCATAAGCATGTAAACCTTCTAAACTTTCAATAGCTACTTCTGGTCTAAAATAAAAAGTTACGTGTGGATTAATATATAAAATGGCATTGCCAGAAGCTGTTTTGGAAGGCCCAAATGCAAATCCATTGGAGCCACTTGGTAATGGTTCTTCAAATTGAGTTGTATTTTTTGCTAATGGATCAATAGGCTCTTTCGCATAAAAGGCTTTTAATTCATTAACAGTCACATCGCCTAAATTAATAGCACCAATGCTTCCGTCGGTCCACATGAGTGCATACCATGGTTCAAAATGAGATAACAATAATGGTTTTTTAGTAGGGTGCTTGTATATATAATAGTTAATGCCATCTGCATGTGCTATTAATAATTTTTTCAACCAATCATCGGCTTGTTCAAAATCTTTTTTTGCGGCTGCAGAGTCGAGTATTATTCTGTTTAATAAGTCATTGTATAAGTCTGATATGCCATTTATTTCAGAGAGCCTTCCTAGTTTTTCTATGTAGTTCATTTCAACTCGCCTAAAATCGTCTTCGCATTGGGCATAGATTAGTCCAAAAACAGCATCGGCATCTGTTTTACCATAAATATGAGGAACTCCCCAATTGTCTCTAATAATGGATACTTGTTTAGCTGCTTTTTGGTATCGATTGATTTCAGAGTTACTGAAATCTTGGGCCTGTGAAAAAATTGGACCCGCAATAATTGTTAGCCATATGAACAACACTAATAAATAATTCCATTGGATCAATGTCTGTTTGTTTTTCATATTTTTATTTTTATGAAAAGGAAATTTTATTCATTGGCTTTTAGTACCCTTAAAAGGTTTCCGCCCAAAATTTTGTTAATATCTTTTTTGCTGTAACCCCTGCCTAGTAAGGCTTTTGTAATCACAAGATAATTGGTTACATCGTCTAGTTCTTGAGGTGCAGAGCTTATACCATCGAAATCAGATCCAATACCAACATGGTCAATCCCAGCAAGTCGCACAATATAATCGAGGTGGGTATTTAATATTTATTTATTTGTTTTGAAATAATTCGAAGCGGAAAAAGCGACACGTCAGCTGCCTAGCAGGGTTGCCAGCCGAATCGCTAT
>JAPLEL010000275.1 GCA_026391415.1 Bacteroidota bacterium | reverse complement strand
ATAATTAATTTTTGATTCTAAGTGATTCTCCTTTGAGTTCTATTTTATGAGCATATGCTGCCAATCTGTCCATAATAGCATCGGCTAATGTTGGTTCTGCTATGTAATCATACCATAATTTAATAGGTAATTGAGAGGTAATAATGGTAGCGCCCTTTGCATATCGGTCCTCTAGTATTTGTAGCAAAGTTATTTTCATATTATGGTCAAGAGATTGTAGACCAAAGTCGTCAAGTATTATAAGGGGTATTTTACCTATTTGATTCAACCACTTTACATAAGTACCATCTAACCTAGCATTGGCAACAGATTCAATAAAACGGTTCATTGATAAATATAAAGTTCTGTATCCAAGCATACAAGCTTGCCTACCAAGAGCACAGGCCAAATAACTTTTTCCGCAGCCAGTAGAACCAGTGATTAATATGTTTTCTCCTTTGGTAATAAACTGGCCATCACTAAACTGCAAAAGATTTTCTTTACTAAGTCCTCTTTGTGCAGTAGCATTTACTTGCTCTAGTAATGCGTGGTAGCGTAGTTTGGAGATTCTTAATAGTTGTTGTGTTTTTTGTTGTTGCCTAGTTTGTATTTCCGCTTCAGTAAGCATACCAACAAGTGCATGTGGTTCTGGTTGTTGATGGATAGGCTGCTCGCTAATAGATCGATACAACTTAGCCATTCCATGTACTTTTAATTGTTCCATTTGGTCTACTGTTTTTTGTGTGTTCATGTTTTTGTTTTTAGGTAATTATTGATAAGAAGAAGCGCCTCTAATATTTTCATGCTTTGGCATTGTAAATAACAGAGTGGATTCCTCGGTTTCTACTTTGTCTAGGTTACGATTAAGGATATTTAATATCGTATTATAATTATATACTGTGCCTCTTAATGCACGCTTACATGCCGCCTCTATACGGTCATTCCCATAGGACTTTGACAAACGAAAAATACCAATACAGATAGTATAGTTCTGCTGCACAAAATGGCCTCTATTTAAGACCTTTTGTATATAGTCATGTGTAACAATTCCTATGTTTTTTGCTTGTAACAGAAAATCCTCTGCTCGCCAGCCTTGTTGTTCATGATAACGTTGATGGCTCTCTGGCATATGTTCAGTGATAGTGGTGTAACCATGTGGCTTAAAACTTCTTCTGTGTAATGCTATACGCCTGTGTTCGTAATATATCTCTACAGTGTCAGCGTCATAAACAGCGGTTACTTGTTTACCGATATAATTAAAAGGAACACTATAAAAATGCCAATCTTCTCCTAAAATAACGTGGTAGTTCTTCTGCACTTTTGCCTTGGCAACATGTTTTATTTCATACGCATTTTGTGGCAATGCTCTTAACAAAGGATACTCTTCATTATTAAAATAATTTTTACGGTTATAGTTTTTTCGTTGTAGTTTTTTTTCGTGGTGGATGAGTTGATGTTTTAGAATAGCTTTATTGAGTTGGTCTAAACTATAAAAAACCTCATCCCGTATTGGCGCATAAATTCTTTGATAGGCAGTATTTACTGCTGCTTCTACATGTGGTTTATCCTTAGGTTTTCTTGGTCTTGCTGCGAGTAAAGTAATATTATTATGCAACCCCCATTGTTGCATAGTATCCGTAAATATGGGCTCATAGCGGGAGCTTTTACTAACGGCTTGCTTCATGTTATCGAACTTGATACTCTGTGGTACTCCTCCAAAATAATTGATACTATTATTGAGTGCTTTAATAACACTTGGCTGTTTTTGATCGGGCAAAGCCATTACATAACTCATTCCGCTAAATGGTAATACACATACAAAAACAGGACACTCAATAAGCTCGCCAGTTGATTTATTAATATAACTAAGTTTACTACCTGCAAAATCTACCATCATTAATATACCAGGTTGATGTTCAAAATGCATTGAAGCATTTTTCACTTTTTGGTATGCTGCAAACAACTCGCAAAATTGCGAGTACTCATATCCCTCAGGATAAGTAATTTTGTATTCTTGCCATAGTAGTAATTTATGAACACCCGTTCTCGTTAGCTCACTTAGCCATCTAGGAACTCTTGTTTTAAAGTCGGCTGCCCTTAAGTCTGTTTTAGAACTTGCTGCATGAGCATAAATAATAGTGGAGAGGTTGGCGTCATCTAGCTTTTGTAAGTCCTCTAAACTATAGCCTGAGGCCTTAAGTCGACCTACATATTCATTGATTGTATTGCGGCAAATGGATAACTCCAACGCAATTTTACGATGAGATAATCCATTGATTAAATGCTGAATAATAACGCGTATATATTGCATCGATACAAGATTATTGGCCATGCTTTTTTTACAAAGCTGTTAGCTATTTTTATAATTTGTATCATATGCTACCAAAAAGTGGCATGGTTTCGCCGGAATGTCAGGAAGCCATCTACAAAAGGTGGCTCAATTTGCGCGGAATTTTTAAATACCTACTCCGTTTAAACGAAAAAAACCTGACTTAAAATTGGCATGGTATCAGCGGAATAGTGGCATGGTTTGCGTCGGAATATGCACTGCTTGCATTGCGTTTCTTAAGTCGGCAGGAATATCTACATAAAATATATTGGGTAAAATAGTCAACTGCTTTTTATTCGTGATGGGTTTTAAGCCTGGAATAATGGGTACATTAATTCCAATACTGCGACACGCATCTACATATTCAAAATATTTTTTGTTGTCAAAAAACATTTGTGTCATAATATATTGTGCACCGGCATCTACTTTTTCTTTGGCTTTTTGTAAATCAAATTCCATGCTAGGTGCTTCAAAATGTTTTTCGGGATAACCAGATACGCCCATGCAAAAATTAGTTTTGCTTCCGTTTAAAATTTCTTTATCTAAATATTCGCCCTTATTTAATCCAACTACCTGCTTTAATAAATCAAGGGCTTGAACATTACCATTGGGCTCGGGTACAAAAGTTTTTTGTCCTTTTTCTGCGTCACCCCTTAACACCAATACATTGTCAATGCCTAAAAATTGTAAATCAATTAAGGCGTCTTCTGTTTCTCTTTTGGAAAAGCCTCCACAAATAATATGCGGCACGGCGTCTACATTATAATGGTTCATTATGGCCGCACAAATACCTACCGTACCTGGGCGCTTACGTACATCTACCTTTTCATCTATGCCCATTGCATTTTTACGAATAATGGTTTCACTTCGATGGTAGGTAACATTAATCCAAGAAGGCTTAAACTCCATTAAGGGGTCCAGGTGCTCATATATATAAGAAATGGTTTTGCCTTTTAATGGCGGCAATACCT
>JAPLEL010000209.1 GCA_026391415.1 Bacteroidota bacterium | reverse complement strand
TTTTCTTATTTACTGCATTTGCTTTTAAGCTTTCGGTGGTACCATTTCATTTATGGACAGCAGATGTTTATGAAGGAGCTCCTGCACCAGTTACTGCATACTTATCGGTTATCTCTAAAACAGCAGTACTATTTATTTTCATGTCGGTAATGTATACTGTTTTTAAAACAATTGCCACACAGTGGTATTTGATGATTTTTGTATTGAGTATCATCACTATTTTAATTGGTAATTTATTTGCCCTTCGTCAAAATAATTTAAAGCGTTTTTTGGCTTTTTTATCTATTGCACAAGTTGGTTTTATATTATTAGGTTTATCTGGTACTTCTGTAATGGGAATTGCATCCGTTATCTATTTCTTATTAATCTATTTATTTTCAAACCTTGCCGCTTTTGGCGTAATCACTTTAGTGTCTGCAGTGGCTAATAAAGAATCCATATCAGACTATAAAGGCTTTTATAAAACGAACCCATTTTTGTCTTGGGTACTTGCTATTGCTTTGTTCTCTTTAGCTGGTGTTCCACCTACTGCAGGTTTTTTTGGCAAGTTTTTTTTAATTATGGCCGGAGCAGAAAGAGGTAATTATATCTGGGTAGTATTTGCCGCAATTAATATGATCATTTCATTTTACTATTATTTAAAAGTGGTGAAAGCTATTTTCATGGATCCTAATGATCAACCTATTGAAACTATTTCTATACCTGCTTTGCCAAAACTAGCTATGATTATTTGTTTAGCTGGTATGATTCTAACAGGATTTTTGAGTTGGATTTACGAATACATTTATTCATTAAGCATTTTATAAATCATTGAATTAATATTTATTATGGCTATCAATTCTAATCATATTTCAGAAGACCTAGATGGTGTTAAATGTGCTATAGTAGAAAAGAATGTATCTGCTGAAAGGGTTGCATTTTTAAAGCCTTTATTAGAATACAATAATTTAACGGTTGTAGTTGTTCCATCTCCACCTGTAAAAGTTGCTGCTGCAACCACTGAAACGGAGATTGTTCTAGAACCAGTAATTGAAACCTTTACTATTGGAGTGACGAACATGCTATTTAATTCTATCAATGCCATTTACGGTAGACTATTAGATACCCCTGATGGACATATTGTAACCATGAAATATTGGCAGCAATTAGAAAATGTTTCTAATGATGAAATACCCTATTTCCAAAAATAGGCCTTTATATCCTTCGCAATCAGTTTGCAATGATTTACGCAAATTGATATTAAATCAAAAGCAGAATATTCTTGCTTACATAATTATTGTTTAATTTGAGTTTGAAAAATCAACTCAATGAACAAGAAAATTATTACCCTTACCCTATTCATTTGTTTAGCAAATATGACAGAGGCGCAATTGCAATATCCTATAAGCCAAAAAGGCAACCAAACAGACAATTATCATGGAACACAAGTTGCAGACCCCTATCGTTGGTTAGAAGACGATAATAGTTCTCAAACCAAAGAATGGGTAAAAGCTCAAAATGAAGTCACCTACAATTATTTATCGAAAATTAATTATAGAGAAGGATTTAAAAAACGAATCGAAGCACTATCTAACTATGCTAAGTTTTCTAGTCCTCAACGTAAAGGTGATTGGTTCTATTTTTATAAAAATGACGGATTACAAAACCAGAGTGTTTTATACAAACAAAAAGGTTTGAGTGGACAACCGGTTTTAGTATTAGATCCAAACAAACTTTCTCCTGATGGAACAACCAGACTGATTGGTTTTGTTTTAAATAAATCAGGGAATTATGCCGCATGGGGAATTTCTAAAGGTGGTAGCGATTGGCAGGAATATTATGTAAGAGATATGTCAACAGGAAAGGATTTATTAGATACTTTACAATGGGTTAAGGTATCTGGTATTGCTTGGCAAGGAAATGGTTTTTATTATAGTCGATATCCGGCTACAGAAAAAGGTAAAGAATTATCTTCTAAAAATGAAAACCACCAAGTTTGGTTCCATAAAGTTGGTACTGCACAATCTGCAGACAAATTGATTTATGAAGACGCTAAAAATCCGCAACGCTTTCACCAAGTAGTTACAAGTGATGACGAGCGGTTTGCATTTTTATCAATTTCTGATCGTGGAAAAGGATTAGATGGCAATGCACTTTGGTTTACAGACCAATTAAATAATCAGCAACTATTTCAACCTATTGTAGCAATACCAAGTAATTACAATTATAATGTAGTTGATAATATTGGAGAAACTTTATTAATAGAAACCAATGATGGCGCGCAAAATGGTCAATTAATGGGTGTGTCTAGTAAACATCCTGAAAAAAATAATTGGAAAACAATTTTAGCAGAAAAACCAGAGCCACTTACTAGAGTTTCAAGTGTTGGTGGAAAATTATTTGCTAATTATCTAAAAGATGTAACCACAAGAATTTACGCGTATGATTACACCGGTAAATTTTTAAGTGAAGTTAAACTTCCTGCATTAGGAAACGCAGGTGGATTTGGTGGTGAAAAATCTGATCCATTTTGTTTTTATACTTTTTCTACGTTTAATTTCCCTCCTACTATTTTCAAATATGATATTGTTACCGGTAAATCAACCGTTTTCCAAGAACCAAAACTAGCTTTTAATCCATCTGACTATATTGTTGAGCAGGTCTTTTTTTCAAGCAAAGACAAAACAAAAGTTCCCATGTTTGTGGTATATAAGAAAGGATTAAAAAAAGATGGAACACACCCTACTATTTTGTATGGATATGGTGGATTTAATATTAGTTCAACACCATCATTTAGTGCTGCTTTAATACCATGGTTAGAACAAGGAGGAATTTATGCGATTGCTAATATTAGAGGCGGTGCAGAATATGGCGAGAAATGGCATCAGGCTGGTATGAAATTACAAAAGCAAAATGTGTTTGATGATTTTATAGCAGCTGGAGAATATTTAATAGCCAATCAATTTACTTCAAAGAATTATTTAGCTATTCGTGGTGGAAGTAATGGCGGATTATTGGTTGGAGCAGTGATGAATCAGCGTCCGGATTTAATAAAGGTTTGTATTGCCCAAGTTGGCGTAATGGATATGTTACGTTTTCAAAAATTCACCATTGGATGGAATTGGATTGCCGATTATGGTAGTAGTGATAATAAAGAAGAATTTGAAGCACAATACAAATACTCCCCTTTACACAATGTTAAATTAGGCATTAAATATCCTGCAACGCTAATAACAACTGCAGATCACGATGACCGAGTGGTACCTGCGCATTCATTTAAGTATGCCGCAACTTTACAAGAAAAAAATGGAAGTAATAATCCTATGTTAATTAGAATTGATACCAATTCAGGACATGGGGCTAGTAATACTGCAAAGAATATAGAAACAACAGCAGATATTTATTCTTTTATACTATTTAATATGGTTGTTACGCCTAAGTTTTAGGTCATAACTTTTAAAATAAGTCTAAAAAACTAGTTTAAACATAAAAAAGCCTGAATTATAATAAGTTATTATAATTCAGGCTTTTATGATGCGGAGAGTTAGGGATTCGAACCCCAGGACCTGTTACAGTCAACAGTTTTCAAGACTGCCGCAATCGACCGCTCTGCCAACTCTCCGGGTGCAAAATAATAGCCTTGGGGTTGATATTCCAAAAAAACTATCAAAATGTAAGAATTTTGCATCAATGACAATGCCAATAACTCAATGATACCAATAGTTTCAAATAAATAAACAGTGTAAAATTAATTTAATAAAACCTGTAGATATTGTGTGTAAAATTGATTTTTAGCTTAAAAAAATGAGATTGACTTAATTTTTTTTGGGTTTTTCCTCGATTTTTTCAACCACTATTAAGTCTGCTAAATCAACGTGCATGGGTAACTGACCAATATGAACAATGGCTCTTTTACCACGTAATTCTTTTACTTCCCCTACTTGGTAGTTTTTCTTTGATTTAACTAAGGCACCAATGGTAATGGGCAAATGAAGTTCCTTGTATTTCAAATCAACTTTTTTGGCCAATTTATTTACAACAATAGTTTCTTTTTGTTTGAATAATAAATGCTGTAGGTTTTTAACAACTTCATTTTTGTTTTCAGACTTTTTCCAATCTAAAACAACTTGTTTTAGTTTACGCTCCATATCCTTTAAATACAAAATTCTGTCTTCTGATATTTTATTCTGCTGTTTTAATAAATCTACTTGCTGCTGGTGTCTTTCTTTATCAATCACCAATTCCATATCTTTTTTGAGTTTTTCGTTCTCTTTGATTAATCGATTGACTTGTTTTTTTTCTTTGTCTAAATGTTGTAGATCTTGCTCGGTTCTATTTAATAATTTGTCTAATTTAAAATGGTCTTCATCAACCAATTGACGGGCTCTATCGATTAGTTTAGGAGATAAGCCAATACGCTCTGCAATAGCAAAAGTGTAAGAACTACCAGGCTTTCCTACCATTAATCGATACATGGGTAATAAGTTCTGTTCGTCGAATTGCATGGCAGCATTCACTATACCAGGTGTATGGTTTGCCATTACTTTGAGATTTAAATAATGCGTAGTAACAACCCCAAATGAATGGCGTTTACACAATTCCTCCATAATAACTTCTGCAAATGCACCACCTAAATTAGGGTCACTACCACTTCCTAACTCGTCTATGAAAAACAAGGTTTTACCATTGGCTATTTCAATAAAGTATTTCATGTGTAGCAAATGACTTGAGTAAGTACTAAGCTCAAATTCAATACTTTGGGTATCTCCTATATGAATAAACAATTGCTTGAAAATGCCCATTGTAGACATGGCACTAACAGGTACCAATAACCCACTTTGCAACATTAATTGGTTTAACCCAATGGTTTTCATGGTAACTGTTTTACCGCCAGCGTTGGGGCCACTAATTACGAGTATTCTATTTTTATCGTCTAGTGTTAAGGTAACGGGTATGGTTTTTTTGCCCGAAGTTTTGTGGTATAAATACAATAATGGATGGTAGGCATCTATTAAATGAATATGTGCTTTGTCTACCAAATTAGGACATTGGCCATTCATATCAAGCGCTAACCTAGCTTTACCTCTAATAAAATCATATTCGCCAGCTACTTCTAAATAAGTACTTAATAATGGCGCATAAACCATCATTCTAGCGGTTAATGCACGAAGAATACGTTGTACTTCTCTAGTTTCTTCGTGTTCTAATGCAAAAACTTCATTATTCAGTTCAATCGTTTCTTCAGGTTCAATAAAAGCTGTTTTTCTGCTATCACTTTCACCATGTAAAATTCCTTTAATCTGTCTTTTATGTTCAGAAAAAACTGCAACAACTCGTCTTCCATTACTAAAACTTTCATCTATATCTGCTGTGTATCCTGCTTTTGCGAGCTTGCTAATTACTCTGTCGAACATGCGCCGCAACTCCTGCCTTCGTTTAAACAAATTCAAACGTATCTTCTGTAATTCTGGTGATGCATTATCTTTTACTGTACCATTTTCATCCAATACTTCATCAATAATTTCAATAATTACTTTCTCGTAATACGTACCTTCAATTACTTTTGAAAGTCCTGGAAATGCTTGTCGGCGTTCATTATCAAACCATCTAAATATTGTAGCTGTATTTTCTGCTAATCTTCTGATGGGCATCCACTGTTCTCCTCCTAATAATGCACCAGGTATGCCTAATAATTTGAGGTCTTTTGAAAGATTAAGTGTAAAATCGTTGGGGAAATATTGTTGTTGTAAACTGATGTTTTTGAATTCGTTTGTTTGCAGTAAGTCTAATTCAATAAAATCTTTACGGGTATGAATACGAAGCTGATCTGATCTTTGTTTAGCATAATCTGTGGCACAATGTGCTTTCAGTAAAGTTTTAACCTTATCGAATTCTAATTGAACGGCAGCTGATTCTGGATATAAACGCATTTGCTTACGGAAGCAGTTTCATTAGCGAGTAAATGCTAAGAACTAATTGATGAAATAATTGCAAAGTTAATAATGCAAATGTTTGAAAACTTGCTTCAAACCAATGTCTTTGATATGAGATACCCAAAAAAGATGCTTGATTTAATGAGCTAAAATAAGAAGTAACCAATACAGCAATTAATGGAACAATCATTAATCCATTTTCAAATCTGCTTGTTTTTTGTTTAATATATCTTAGTTGTACAATCATATGTTTTAAGAAATTCGAAGACTCGTAAAAGTATGTATATTAGTATAAAAGTTTAAAATAAATAATATAAAAGTAAAATTGCAACTAAAATCAATAGAAACTGTTATAATTTGCTAATAAATGAAAACTATGAATAACAATTTAAAATCTGTATTTAGTGTTGTTTTCTTATCTATGAATTTTCTATTTGCCTGTTCTCAAACTCCAACTAAATTAGCCAAAATGAATAAAGAAATAATTCCTAGTAATATAGTTACTGATACTGCCACTTTTGGAGAAGGTTGTTTTTGGTGTACCGAAGCATTTTTTCAGCGATTAAATGGGGTTTATAAAGTTATTAGTGGCTATGGTGGTGGATTTGTAGAAAATCCAACTTATGAGCAAGTATGCGATAAGAATACAGGTCATATTGAACTTTGTCAAATAATATATGATCCTAAAGTGATTAGTTACGATGAATTATTAGAAGTTTTTTGGAAAACACATGACCCTACTACTTTAGATAGACAAGGGAATGATGCTGGGCCTCAATACAGATCTGCTATTTTTTATAAAAACAATATTGAAAAGCAAAAAGCAGAACATTATAAGGAAGCACTTGGTAAATCAGGAGCTTGGGCTAATCCTATAGTTACTGTTATAGAACCCTTTAAGAATTTTTATTCAGCAGAAAAATATCATCAAAATTATTATAACCAAAACCAAAATCAAGGATACTGCAGGTTTGTCATCCAACCAAAACTAGAGAAATTCGAAAAAGTGTTTAAGGGAAAATTAAAAACACACTAGTATTTATTTATAATCGGTTCTTCGGAGTTCTAATAAATTCAATGCATTCGGTTCGAAATTGATTAGATTGGTTTGAGTTAAATGAAAAGCCATATCATACCATATAGGAATTACTGGGGCATCATTAATAACCATTTGATCCATTTGTCGGTACAATTCAAAGCGTTCTTCGTCATTGATAGTTACTAATGCTTTCTCGTATAATAAATCGAATGATGGATTCTTATATCGGGTATAATTTGGTGGCGCTGGATTTTTACTATAAAACATCGCCATATAATTTTCGGCATCTGGATAATCAGCAATCCAAGATCCTCTAAAAAATCCAGCCTGTGATTTGGCCGTTTGTTCTAATAATAAACTTTTTTGAACAACTTCTACTTGAATATTAAATCCTATTTCTTCTAATTGTTTGGCTATAAAACTTGCTATATCACTATAAATAGCAATGGTTAATAATTTTATAACTGGCAATTGGTTTTGTTTTGAAAATCCAGCACTTATTAATAATTGCTTTGCTTTTGTTGGATTAAATGTATAGCCTTTTACCAATTCTGCATTGTGCGATGGAAGGCCTCTTGGCACAAAACCCGCTTCAGCAGGTATTCCTATTGAATTGCGCATATACAACATCAACTGTTGTTTGTTAATGGCATAATTCATTGCTTGACGAATAGCTTTTAATTTAAGCGGAGAACTTTTTACCATTGGATTACTTGAATCAACCAAAATTCCTAAATATTCCGTGTTTAAATAAGGCTGTTTTTTTAACAATACTTTCCCTTCCCATTCTTTTCTTAGGGTTCCTTTTTTAGTGATTACTTCATCTTTAAAAGATGGATCAATATCATTTATAAAACTCAAATTACCTTGTTGAAATTGTAAAAATTCAGTTGCTTTATTATCAAAGAATGATACTTTAATTGCGTCTAGATAGGGCAGCTTTTTTCCAAAAGCATCCAGTTCAAAATACTGTTCATTTTTATGCAAAATTAAAGCCTGTCCTTCATCCCATGATTGAAATTGAAACGGTCCAGTACCGCAAGGATGGCGTCTAAAATCCTTCCCATATTTTTCTACTACTTCTTTGGGTACAATACTACAATACTGTGTACTTAAAATACCTAATATGGGTTGAAATGGTTTTAATAAATGTAATTGAAAAATAGAATCATTTAATGCAATAAATGGACGTATGGTATCTACTCTATTATTAAAAATCCATGCACCACTACTTGCTGTTTTCTTATCTTGAATTCTAGTGAAACTATATACTATATCGTGGGCAGTTAGTGCTCTACCCTTTCCATTGTCAAAAGCTTCATTGTCATGAAAATAAATTCCTTGTCTGATATTAAAAGTATAGGTTAATCTATCTGCTGAAACCTGCCAATTTTTGGCAATTGATGGTACAATATG
>JAPLEL010000129.1 GCA_026391415.1 Bacteroidota bacterium | reverse complement strand
ATATTATCAAACTAATACTTAGATTTATCGACTGATTTATTCAATACTTCAATATGAAAAATAGCATCTTTTTATACCTATTCTTGTTGCTATGTTCTTTTGCAAATGCACAGCAAGCAAGCCTAATACGATATCATTCAGCGTATAGTCTTTTTCCGGATACAGCCAGAATGAAGGGACATATATACAATAAACAATTTTTTGATTTTGCCAATCACTACAATGATAGCAGTGTATTGGTATATGTGCCAACTGGATTTTCAAAAAACAAGCCCTTTGAATTGGTGGTTTGGTTTCATGGATGGAATAATAATATTGACACTGCTGCCAAGGAATTCAAACTCATCGATCAATTTGAAGCAACAGGTAGAAATGCTATTTTAATTTTTCCAGAAGGACCCAAAAATGCACCGGATAGTTATGGTGGGAAAATGGAAAATCCTGGTGTGTTTGAGCATTTTGTACAGGAATTATTAGTACAACTTGCACTCAACAATATCATTTCAACCAAGCAGAGCAAACACGTAAATAAATATCCTATTACACTGGCTGGGCATAGTGGCGCTTATAGAGTAATTAGTAAAATCATTCAATATTATCCCGTAAAAGAATTGCTAATGTTTGATGCTTTATATGGTGGAAATGAAGCTTATTTTGCTTGGCTAGCAGCATCTAAAAAACATCGGTTTGTAGCTATTTATACAAAAGATGGTGGCACTTTTCAAAACACCCAATTCATTAAAAATTACATGCAAGATTCTTTGCATTTGCAACCTTTATCAACTAATGAAAACGAAGTGAATGCAAAAATATTAATGCATCAACGATACTTGTTTATTTATAGTGATAAAGGACATAATGAGGTGATTGCCAACCAAAATAATTGGCAGCGATTTTTAGTAAACCGGCCAAAATAAAATATTAAAATTTGGGGCAATTAACCGGTCTATCATTAGAAGGTCTACGTGTATAAATTAAGGATATTTCAATGCCTCCTCTACTAAGTGATGCGGTTTTTAAAGAAGAGATATTATAGTCGTAAGTAGCGCCTAGTCTAAAGTCGTCGAACTCTAACCCTAGGTAAGGAATGACAGCATCATTAAGCCTCATCCAAGCACCTGCAAAAAAACTAGTTGGCTTTGGCGCTTCTGGGTCTGCTGCAAACTGAAAAGCGCCACCCAAAACAGTTTCAGACGCACCACCTTGGTACATTTGAATACCACTCACATGCAATGTGGTGGCAAAACCAACAGGAAAATAAGCACCTGCATTAATTGTAGCTCTTGGATTTAAATTGAAATTAGCACCAGTAAAAGATTGCTGTGGTCGATTAATATGGTAGAGGCTTAATCCAAAATAAAAATTATTGCGTTCGGAAGTGCTGCCATTATACAATACACCGGCATTTAAGTCAATATAATTGGTTTGCAAACTAGTATTACTAAACACTTCTGAACTTACGCCAGTAAAACCCGCACTTGTTAATTGGTCTTCGAATTTTAGGGTGGCTGTATTAATTAGCATATTGGCATAAGTCACTTGAAAACCTGCACCAATTTGTTGTAATCCATCTTCGTCTAAACCTTTGTGATAAGCAGTTGAAAAGGAGGCATAATTAAATTTTACAGCTCCGTTTGCACTATTGTCATTATATCCTACAAAACCTGCGCCCCAAGTATCATTATCTGCAATGTGTTTTTTAAGCATGTGAAAATCAAGAGAGGTTGTAGCAGTAGTAAATGCATTGTTAATGGTAGGCCATTGGTTGCGATAATTTCCTGAAACCCTGTAAGATCCAAAAAACTTACCAGTGAATGCAGGATTTAAAGTAAGTGGAGAAGAAAAAAATTGCGAAAAATGAGGATCCTGTGCCGACACATTGTTCAGCAAGCACACACAAATTGTTACTACTATAAATTTCATTTTCAACATCAGTATATCGAATGTAAGCGAAAGACGTTAACTACCTATTTATTAAATGAAAATTAATAAGGCATTAACGAATCGTTTAGTTTGTTAAGATTGCATTTTACAACCAAATGCAAGGTCGCCGGCATCGCCCAATCCTGGAACGATATATCCCTTTGCGGTTAATTCATCGTCAATATCGCCACACCAAATTTTAATAGCGTCGCCAGCTTCACGTTGTACAAATTCAATGCCTACCGTACAAGCAATAGCTGCAACAATATGAATGGCTTTTGGTTTGCCTTCCCTTTTAATTTCTTGAATGGTTTTAACTAAAGAAGCGCCTGTGGCTAACATTGGGTCACTAATAATCACTATTCTATCTTCTAAAGAGGGGCTGCTAATATATTCGAGGCTAATTTCAAAACTACCATCGTGGTGGTGTTTTCTATAAGCCGAAATAAAAGCATGGTCTGCTTTGTCGAAATAGTTCATCATACCGTGGTGCAATGGAATGCCTGCCCTTAAAATAGTTGCCAAAACGGGTTGTTCTGCGAGTGTCTTTGATTCGTGAATGCCCAACGGGGTAGTTGTTTCAACCATTTGCCAAGGAAGTTCCTTACTAATTTCATAAGCGGCAACCTCGCCAATGCGTTCAAGGTTTCTTCTAAAACGCATACGATCGCCCTGCACATTAATGTCTCTTAATTCTGCCACCCAGTTACTAACTAGGCTATGGTGTTTGCTTAAATTTACTATCATGGCTTTTAGGCTTATTGCAAGTAGATTTTGGTAGATTTGGAAGTTCAAATCTAAAATCAAACCACTGTAATAGGAAATTTATGTTTTACAAAGCAATAGGACTAATGAGTGGGAGTAGTTTAGACGGGCTAGACCTTGTATTTGCCGAGTATATCGAGAGCGCAGGAGAATGGAGCTATTCCATTAAAGCGGCAGCCTGCTATCCTTATTCTGAAGATTGGATTGAACGATTGACCAATGCTACAAATTTGTTGGCAAAGGACTATTTATTATTAGATGCAGAATATGGAAAGTATACCGCAGAACAAGTCAACCGATTTGTAGCTGAAAATAAATTACAACACCAGGTTCAGTTAATAGGTTCGCACGGACATACCAGTTTTCATGCACCTCAATTGGGCTATACTGGCCAATTAGGAAACGGGGCTACTATTGCAGCCGTTACAGGCATTAATACCGTTAGCGATTTACGCATTATGGATATTGCACTTGGCGGACAAGGCGCCCCAATTGTACCAGTAGGCGAAAAATTATTATTAAAGGAATATGCCTATTTATTAAATATTGGCGGCATAGCAAATATCTCTGCCAATAAATTATCAGGAATTATTGCCTTTGATATTTGTGCAGCCAACAGGGTGCTAAATATGTTGTGTAACGAAGTTGGTAAAGCCTATGATGATGGAGGAAAATTGGCCGCAAGCGGTCAATTAAATACTTCACTATTAACCGAATTAAATGCATTGAATTATTATCAGCAGCCTTATCCCAAATCACTAGCAAATAATTTTGGAACAGAATTGGTGTACCCGATTGTAAAATCGCACCAATTATCAATACCCGATGCATTGCATACTTATACAGCACATATTGCTATGCAAATAGGGTATGCTGTAAATAATTTGCACGCAAAAAGTCCCCTGCCAAATGCCAAACTATTAGTCACTGGCGGAGGTGCGCACAACCAGTTTTTGGTGAGTAGGATTGCAAAAGCATTACAAGCGTATCAAATAGAAGTGGTGGTGCCCGATAAGCAATTAATTGACTACAAAGAAGCATTAATGATGGGCTTATTAGCAGTGCTAAGATGGCGCGAAGAAAATACAGTGCTACATAGTGTTACAGGTGCTGCACGTAGTAGTATTGGCGGTGCTGTTTGGATAGGTCAAGAAGCTTAAAGAAACGAAAATTGATCGCCATCAAACAATCCTTTATCACTCAATTTTAAATGCGGGATTACTAGTAATGCCATAAAACTTAGTGTCATGAAAGGTGCTTGCAGCTTACTTCCTAGGCTTTTTGCCATCGCATCAATTTCGGTATAAGCTTTTGCTACAGCATAGCCATCATCTGCACTCATTAGTCCTGCAATAGGCAAACCAAGTACCAGTGATTTTTCTTCATCTACACAACTTACGCCACCGCTTTCTTTAATGACTAAATTAATGGCTCGGCACAAACTTTCGTCGGTTGTTCCAATAGCAACAATATTATGGCTATCGTGTGCAACGGAAGAGGCAATAGCACCTTTTTTGAAACCAAAATTTTTAATAAAACATTTTGCAATAGGTGCAGTATGGTAACGATTAACTACCACCATTTTTAAAATATCATTTTCAGTATCACTTTCAAGTGCTTCATTAATTTCTTTACCTTTTAACCAAAGTTTATTGGTAATTAATTGACCATCTAGTGCTTCAATCACCGGAATTTTTTGGTCTTGGCTAGGATAGTTATTTGCTAATAATATTAAACTGCTTGTTTCAATTTCGTTGCAAACAAATTGGTTGATAGGTATTTCTTTTACAGATTCAATAAAACTTTGGCCATTTTCTGCCACCAAATGTCCATCAATATAAGTTTGTTTAATAATAAAATTGGTTAGTGAATCTGTTACAATAAAATCTGCAGCATCAGCTTGGCGTATCAATCCAACATCTAATTTATAATGTAATACAGGGTTTACACAAGCGGCTTGCAATACCTTAAAAAGGTCAATACCTTTTGCAATAGCACGTGCACATAATTGATTGATATGACCTGCTTCTAAACTATCTGGATGCTTGTCGTCGCTACAAAAAAGTATTTGGTTAGGATGGTCGTTAAGTAATTCAATTAAGGCCTCGAAATTTTTTGCAGCGCTTCCTTCACGAATAATAATTTTCATGCCAAACCTAAGTTTATCAAGGGCTTCAGCTGCCGTAAAACATTCGTGGTCGGTAGAAATACCAGCGCTAATATATTGTTTTGCAAGCTCGCCCATTAGTCCGGGTGCATGACCATCAACTGGTTTGCCTAATGCATGTGCGGCTTCAATTTTTTTCATTACTTCAGCATCTTGGTGTAATACGCCAGGGAAATTCATCATTTCACTCAAGTATTTAATCTCTGATTTTTCAAGTAATTTTTTTACGTCTTCACTATCTAATGCAGCGCTTCCTTCACGAATAATAATTTTCATGCCAAACCTAAGTTTATCAAGGGCT
>JAPLEL010000162.1 GCA_026391415.1 Bacteroidota bacterium | reverse complement strand
TTACCTTGTAGCCTAATTCACCCAAAGAGGCTGCTGCAGAAGCACCAGCTAATCCGGTTCCTACAATAATTACTTCGAGCTTTCTTTTATTGGCAGGGTTCACCAATTTACAATGTCCCTTATAATCTGTCCACTTATCGTCTAAAGGCCCCGCAGGGATTTTCGCATCTAACATACCTAGCAATATTTACTATGATTAGAATATTCTTTTATTAATGTATTATTTAAGCCATCCCAAATAAAAACTAATGGGCATCATGGCAAAAGCCAAAGTGATAATAACTGAAAAGCCAAGGCCTAAACTAGTTAACATCAAATGGTAGCGCCTATTGTGAACACCTATTGTTTTAAATGCACTTTGAAATCCATGTGCTAAGTGGTATCCCAAAGACATACATCCTAGAACATATACTACCACTACCCATAGTTCAGAAAAAGTCAATTTCATTCTAGCATATAAATCGATTTCTTCGCCCAATACAAAGTTTTGATTAGAACGATTAGGAAACCAAAAATGCGATAAATGGAGAATTAAAAATAGCAATACTAGTGTTCCTAGCAATGCCATGCTCCTGCTGTACCATTTACTACCAATGTTACCGTAGTCTTTGGCATAAGATACTCCGCGTTTACTCCTGTTAGAAAGTTCTAAAAGTAATCCTTGAATAATATGCAGTAAAAGTCCTGCAAATAAGCCAATTTCTAAAATACGGGGAACCACATTAGCACCCATGAAATGCGCGCCTTTGATGAACATTATGCCGCCGTCGTTGGCCCAAATACAGGCATTCAATCCTGCGTGTACAATTAAGAAAAGGATAAGAAAAATGCCGGTAAAACCCATCACTAATTTCTTTCCTACCGATGATGTGAAGACTTGTTTCCAGGTCATAATGCAATTTTATATTTAAAAATCGGTGCAAAAATAATACATCGAGCAATGCCAATGTTTAAAATCTACTATTTCGCAGTAATAAAACTTAAATACAATAGATTAAGGCCTTTGTTTTAAAATTTGGCAACTATTTTTATGTAGAATCAATCTTTGTATAATTGCTGTTAATACTTGAACAGTCATATAACCGCTCACATAAAAAACACTCATTAAAAGCAAATTCCTGACTTACATTTGAATCATGTTAAAACTGTTAAGCATTCTTTGGAATAGTTTCAAAATGGCGCTACAAGAATTGCGCGTGAACAAACTCCGTACTTTCTTGTCGCTTTTTGGCATTACTATTGGTATTTTTTGCATTATTGGGGTATTGGCAACTGTAGATAGTTTGGAGCAAAAAGTGCAAAACGACATTAAATCTTTGGGAAGCAATACCATCTATATAGACAAATGGGTATATATGGGCGGACCAGATTATCCTTGGTGGAAATATGTGAAGCGTCCTCCAATGCGTTATCAAGAAATGAAAATAATTAGAGAGAAGAGTCAACTATGTGCGAATGCTACCTTTTTTGTGGAATCTAACATCAGCGTTAGTAATAAAGACAATGTATTAAATAATGTTGGACTCTATGGGATATCTGAAGAATTCAATAAAATTCAAACAATAGATATTGCTCATGGCAGGTATTTAAATGAGTCGGAATTTACTAGGGGAACGCCTATGTGCGTAATAGGAAACAGAGTAGCTATTGAATTATTTGGCAATCCAGAAGCGGCTTTGGGTAATGAATTGACTTATAATGGCAAGCGGTTAATTATAGTAGGTGTAATAAAAAAACAAGGACAGAGTATGGGAGACGGATTTAATTATGATATCTGTACCATGGTTCCATACAGGTATTTTGCAAGTGTTTATAATCCTGATTTTAGTAGTCCGAAAATATTGGTACAAGGTAAGGCCAACATAGCGTCTAAAGCACTACAAGACGAACTAATTGGCATCATG
>JAPLEL010000091.1 GCA_026391415.1 Bacteroidota bacterium | reverse complement strand
TAATAATTGTTTGGTTGTTTGTATGGTTGGTTGCTTTGTCCATTGTAAAATAGTTTTCCTTGCCTGTTTATTAGCAAGGGTAATTTATGAGCTTTGATTCACTTTATGCCAAATTGAAGTTTGATTGCCAAATATTTTACTAAATCCTCGAACATCTTCACCAGTAAAGCCTGTATTCATTTCGCCGTATTTTCCAAATTTGCTATTCATTAAATCAAAAGCAGATTCAATGCCAATAATATGGAAACGGTAAGGTAGCATTTGTACAAATACATCTCCAGTTACATTTTGTTGACTATTGGTTAAATAGGCTTCTATATCGCGCATCACAGGATCTAAAATTTGACCTTCGTGTAACCAGTTGCCATAAAACTGACTCAATTGGTCTTTCCAACCTAATTGCCATTTGGTTAAAATATGTTTTTCAAGTGCATGATGCGCTTTTAAAATAACCATTGGTGCTGCGGCTTCAAAACCAACACGGCCTTTTATGCCAATAATAGTGTCGCCTACATGTATATCTCTTCCCAAACCATAGGCACCCGCAATAGTTTGTAAAAATTGAATAGCTTTTGTTGGATGGTCGAATGTTTGATCATCAACGCCTGTTAGTTCTCCTTTTTCAAAATGCAGTTTTACTTCTTTGCTTTCGGTAGCCGTTACTTGCGTTGGCCAAGCTGATTCTGGTAAAATGCCTTTTGAATTTAAGGTCTCTTTTCCGCCAACACTAGTTCCCCAAAGTCCTTTGTTAATGGAGTACATTGATTTTTCGAAATTCATGTTTACGCCCTTACCGTTTAAGTAAGCAATTTCATCTTCTCTGCTCAATTTCAAATCGCGTATTGGTGTGATGATTTCTACACCGGCAATTAAAATATGAAAAATCATATCAAACCTTACTTGGTCGTTTCCCGCACCAGTACTTCCGTGTGCAACCGCATCTGCATTTAATTTTTTTGCATGTTCTGCAATGTGTAAAGCTTGACTCAAACGCTCGGCACTTACGCTCAAAGGATAGGTATTGTTTTTTAATACATTTCCATAAATCAAATATTTTACAATGCTTTCGTAGTATGACTTTACAGCGTTTATAGTCGTATGAGTTTTTACGCCTAATGCATAAGCATGCTGTTCAATTTGTACTAATTCTTCGTCGGAAAATCCACCTGTATTTACAATAATACTATGTACTTCGTAGCCTTTGTCTTCACTTAAATATTTCACACAATAGGTAGTGTCTAATCCGCCACTAAAACCTAGTACAACTTTCTTAGCCTCGCTCATATGGTAGAATTATAAATTGAAAAATTGGTGAAAAAATGATTTTGGTTTACTAGCACCACCACCAGCATTTGTGGCTTCTTTTTTTCTAAATATTCCCATCAAACGACTCTGTTTTATTTTCATAAAACGTTCGTACAATTTTGATTTTTGTTTGAATTCTTGTGCTGTTTCTTCGGGCTTAAAATGGTCTGCAGGATCATACAGCATAGCAGTACACATACAGTTCTTTCTATCCTTACTCATTAAAATATCGAAGTTCACACAGCTTTTGCAACCAGCCCAAAATTCTTCGTCGTCGGTAAGTTCGCTATAAGTGACTGGTTCGTATCCTAAATCACTATTGATTTTCATTACAGCCAATCCTGTTGTAAGCCCAAATATTTTAGAAGCGGGATACATTTGACGCGAAAGGTTGAATATTTTATGCTTGATGGTTTTTGCAACACCAGTTTTTCGATATTCTGGAGAAACAATTAGTCCACTATTGGCCACAAATTTTCCGTGACCCCAAGCTTCAATATAGCAGAATCCTACCCATTGTCCTAAACGAGTAACGGCAATAACAGCTTTGCCATCTAATATTTTTGCCGCAACATATTCCGGAGACCTTTTAGCGATGCCCGTACCCCTTGCTTTTGCCGATGATTCCATTTCATCGGTAATGCGTTGTGCAAAATGTGTATCAAGGTATGTAGCTACCCTGACAATGAGTTCCTTATTTTCCAACTAGTAAAAATTATAAGTGTAAACAGAAAACACGTATCGTGTAGAATAGGTTATTGGGGATTTTCCACTGATAGGGGCAAGTGCCAGTTGCTCGTCCTATCAGAAACCGCGTCGGGGGCTTGGCAAGCAATTAAAAGCAGCTTCTATCGAAAACACCAGTATAAGTGTACTCGAATGTAAGGTTGAAATATGGTTTGTCAACTGCTTCAATGCAAATAGGTTTTGTCTTTGAGAGCTCAAAAGTAAATAAGTTTGATAGAATAACCCATAATTTTTTTGTTAAATAAGCCTTGAAACCCTTTGTAGTGGTCAAAAAAACAATAGCCGCACTTAAAAAGGGCGGCTATTGTAAATATTTGTAGCTGTTAATTATCTTAATCCATTCCACCACCACCTCTGCTGTAGCCGCCACCGCCGCCGCTACCACGGTCATACCCACCGCCGCCGCTACCTTTGTCGTAACCACCGCCTCTCATCATATCCATGCCACCTCTAGACTTTTTATCTTCTCTTTTTCCACCTGTATCACCAAACCTGCGAAGATTATAAGTAAAGCTAATCATGAAGTATCTTTTAAGTACTTTGGTTTGAACGTCTTGAATGCTATTGCCAGAAACGGTTCTGCTAATGCTCACATTTTGGTTGAGTAAATCAAACACATAGAATTTCAATTCTGCTTCTTTCTTTTTACCCATTTGTCTTGAGAAACTAGCATTCCATAAAGGGATTGCGGTATTGTATCCAGCACTTTGACCAGTATTGATAATATAGTCAAAATCCGATGATGCTACCCAACCGCTTTTGGTATAATAAGTTGCCTCAGCTCTTAAATTTTGCGTAAAATAATCGGCATTTAGTTGTGGTTGCAAAGAATATCTAGCATAAGTAAAAGAAGAATTTGAAGAGAAGTTCATATCGAAATTATCTTTCAAATTGGTTGTCCAAGAAACCCTACCGCCTAATACAGAGTTTTTGGTGAAATTACTTTGTGCGTTGATTAAATTTTGACTTTCATTGTGCGAAATATTCGCAGTGAAATTCATATTACTTTTAGGGTTGCGAATAGGAAATCCATAGTTAAAATAACTAGAAAGATTATACGTACCATTCAAGTTAACTGGTTGTGTTATTTGTGCACCACTAGGTAGCACCATTACAGAATTTTGAATATCGTTTTGTGTAACACTTGCATTAACTATAGCAAAAAAGTTTCTTTGTGTAAACACATCAAATGATGAATAAAGCAATCTCATTGAGTGTGCCATTTGTTGCTTCAATGCAGGATTACCCATTGTGATATTTAACGGATTGGTATTATCTGAAATGGGTTGTAACTGCGTAGCACTTGGCTGAGAAGTACGTCCAGTATAGTTTATACGCAAACTTTTAGATTTGGTAAACTCATAACGTAACGATGCAGTAGGGAACATATTTACATAATGCTGATTGATGGCACTATCTTTTGTTTTGTTCAAGCTATTTAAATCACCAAATTGAATACCTGAACCGATACTTAAATTTAGTTGCTTTTTTTGAATTCGGTAACTTATGGTACCTCTATCTGAATTATAAGTATTTTCGAAAGTATTGCTCAAATTAGCAACAGCTAAATCGTATTTACTAGTTAATTTATTATAACCTAATGTTTGTTTACCATTCGTACTTAAACTATAGGAGTGGTTATAGGCAAATTCTAGTAATTGATTTTTACCAATAGGCTCAGTATATGAAATGGTAGTATTGATGTTTCTTGCATCACTATTACTAGTATTAATTTGGTTAATGGTATCTACCCTATTTTGTGTAAAATATTGGTTGATAGATCTATTAGTTCCACTACCATCACTATTGCTTCCTCCAAAGACTAATCCGAGTGAATAGGTTCTTCCTTTTTTAGCAAAACGGTGTCTGAATGTTGCGTCCATATTACCGTTATAGCCATCGCTCAAAGAAGTGGTTTTTGCAACTGAATTATTTAAATTCAATTTTCCTTTTGTTGAAGCGGTTGTTTGTACTGATTCATTATCGGAATGCGTAAAACTAATATTCGGTCTAAGAATCATAGAATTACTAGAATCAAACTGCGAT
>JAPLEL010000154.1 GCA_026391415.1 Bacteroidota bacterium | reverse complement strand
ACCCATCTGTATCTTTTCTGGTTTTTCCTTCGGATGTGAGTACTTCGCAATTGGTATTATTCCAAAAACCGGTTGTGCGCCATCCCATTCCAGCATATCTATAAGCAAGAATTAAAAAAGGGCTTTCAGTTGCGCAATTCATTTTAGAAGTAATGTCTACAATATAATAGTCGCTATTTTTTTCAGGGTGGTAGACACGTACAGTTTGTACTTCGTTGAGGGCTACTTTTTCGGTACCATCTTTTTTAAACACAACGTGTTCATGAAGGGCTTCGAATTCCGAAAAAATTGGGCCATCAGTTTTTGAAATCAATTTTGCAAAGCGAACGGTTCCTTGGTGGCCATTGATGTTCCAAAAATCAACAGTATCTTTTTCAAAATATACATGTGTCCATGGATTCCAGATGCCATAGTGGTGGTAATGATCAGGGGCTTGAATGCGTGTTAGTTCTTGACCATGCGGGGTCCATACGGGATGGATAAAGCCACTTCTTTTATAGTTAGCGTTAATCCCTGCTGGCGGATTAACGGTTTGGTAGTAATAGCGTAATAGATTTTTATTGTTGGATTGAAAAGTAATAGAGCTATCGTTTTTAGCTGCTTTAATTTCAGAAAATTGCGCTGGGGCGGAATGAATAATTTGGTAAGCAATTTCTTTTTTTGCAGTACTACTTATCGACCAAACCAGCATTCTACTAGCGCCGTATTTAATTTGAAATGGAATTGTTTTTCTTTTTTTGCCATCCATTTCAACCAAGCTGATTGAAGAGTCTGATTCAAAAGTTAAGTTGTCTAAATTCACGCTAACGGGTACATCCACTCCGTTGGTAGGATGCTGTAAATTGATCTTAAAACTTGCAATTGTTTGAGCAAAAGAAGCACAGGTTAACAGGGAGCAAATCCCGAACACCAACCATTTCTTTGTAAACATATTTGTATCTTTTTCTAGTGTATAGCAACCAATGCAATTGATTGCTTAAATTTCGACAATTAATACAGAATAACAAATAAATGTTTTACCTAAGAAAACGACTAATAAAGACGGTTGATTTTAAGCGCCTAATTGCTTTAAAATGAATTCGGTAAACTGATATTTTGAAATGATATCTGCCGATAAATAGGCGGCACCTTTAATTTCTTTCAAACACGCCGATGAACCGCAAAAGCATTGAAATGATTGTGTCATATCCCATTCGGTTGATGGATAAAAAAACACTAACTCATTGCCAATTGCAATCTGCTTCAATGCTATTAACTCCATGGTGCTGGTATTAAAAAAAACATTCGGCTCGCAACTATGGTTAATGTATTGTATAAAGCTGGGGCTTAAGGTGATATGTTTGTTAATACCGGTTTGAACCGTTAAATAGGTTGGAGTTTCTAGTTCAGTTGCTGCACTGAAATTGCAAATAATATCGCCAGTATTAAATGCGGCAGTAGCGTGTAATGATTTTTGTTGGGTATTGCTGTTTTCTACAATATCAGCAATACCATGGCTACTTAATACAGTGTAAATATTTGAGGAACTGTTTTTCATACTCCTGTGATGACAACAAATCAACGAAGTTTAATGGGGTAATAAAAATTTATTATGACTTACAAAACATTATCGTTTAAAGAATATTGCAATCGCTCCTATAAGGGTTAATGCAATGACTATTTTTCTGTAATTATCGTCTTTAATTTTAGATACAATTTTTAAGCCAATAACAAATCCAATAATAAGGGCAGGCAATAATAGTAAATCGGTGTAAAGTGTACTGGTAGTAATATTCTTCCAATAAAAAATTTGAAAGGGAAGTTTAAATAAATTGATCACTAAAAATACCCAAGCTGCAGTGCCAATAAAATCATTTTTAGGCATGCGCATAGCCAAAAAATAAATATTAGAAAAAGCGCCTGCTAAATTGCCAAGCATTGTGGTGAAGCCTGCTATTAATCCCATATTGGCAACAAATAATTTATTAGACGGAATGGGCATTGTTTTTCGAAATTCCAACACTATCATAATAACCACTGTTAATACAATAATCACAGCCATTATCTTTCTAAAAATTCCTTCATTTAAATCTTTACCAACAAAAACGCCAACTAAAATACCCACTACCATCCAAGGAATTAATTTCCAAAAATGCACCCATTGTGCATGTCGATGATAATATAAAACAGCCATAATATCTGCAGCGCATAACAACGGCAATACCACACCAGTAGAGGCTTTGCCGCCAAACACAATAGCCATAATGGTTACGTTCATCATGTCAATACCCTTGAGGCCGGCCTTAGAAAGACCAATTATAAAAGCAGCGAGTAGTATTAAAATCCAACAAATAAATGAAGCAGAGAGTAGCATGTGTGTGGGTTATAGCACAAACAAGGGATTAGCTCCCTTGTTTGCGTACATATTTGGTAAGAATAACAATAGTTTGTCCTTCAATTTTACCTTCAATTTGTTCGGTATTGCCTTCTACTAAACGGATGTTTTTTACAATAGTCCCCATTTTAGCGTTGAGGCTAGAACCTTAGTCTTGATGAGCAGGTTCTTTGTCTTTTTCTTTCATTCCTTCTTCTAATTCCTTCTTTACATTTTCTTTTGCATCATTAAATTCTCTTATGCCTTTACCAATGCCTTTCATGAATTCTGGTATTTTTCTACCACCAAAAAGTACTAATACTACCACTGCAATCAATAAAATTTCTTGAAATCCTAAGTTTCCCATTATTATAATTTTAGAATTTAAAGGTAGGGAAATGCCCAATTACAATCAGCAAAGGTTTTTGTGTAGTAGTTTTATGACACGAATCAAGGATTTTACTACATAAAATATGGATTATAAAGGCTTTATTTGTTAAATGATATTTTTGGTACTCCATTTAGTCGTTTAGCCTAAATGGAGTACCAAAAATATCTAATAAATTTTCCCCCTATATGCAAGTATTTTTTTCTATAATCAATAGCCTTTGTGTGGTTTTTGGTGTATTGGCCTTTTTTATTTTAGGCTTTGGAAAAAGACAAATTTTTTCATTTCGAATTCTAGCTGTTACACTGCTTATAGAAATATTATGTTCTTTAGTTGTTATTTTATTATCGTATCATCTATTTGAAAAATTTCCCCATCTATACAGAATTTTTTCTCCTTTTTTGTATCTATTAGGACCAAGTTTTTACTTGTTCTTTAGAACCTTATTGTACAACGAAACCAAATTTAGAAAATGGGATTGGTTACATGCACTACCTTTTTTATTGCATACCATAGAATTAATGCCATTTTATTTAAGTCCAGTATCAGAAAAATTAATTGAAATCAGTAAAATTGATTTGAGCACAATGGCTCAATTAGTTACTGCAAAAGAAGGGTTTTTAGTAGCAATATGGCATAGCAAACTTAAGGGTTTAAGTATTATAATATATAGTCTACTAAGTTTTCGTATTTATTTTAAATTTAAAAAAATTGCTTTTGATTCTGTTATTGAAAACAATAAATCAATTTTAAAATTTGCTTATTGGTTTCTAATAATGATAGGGATATCGCAAATAGGTGTTCTTCTTCCTGTATTTTTTTTAATATTCCATGATTTTGCTCCAAATTCTTCAATGTACGCGCTACGGTTTTCTAATACGATTATTTTATCTTTTTTAACTGGGTATTTTTTTTTTAATCCGAGCATTTTATACGGAATAAATTTCACCAATGTAGGTATGGGTAAAATAGTTAAATCACTCGAAGAAGATCTTAAATTAAACGAAGCGAAATTGCGCGCTTATTTAGTAAGTGAAACAGAAATGTTGGTGTATGTTGATAAAGATTTTAAAATCATTCAGTTCAACCAATTAGCCGAAAAATTAGTTCTAAAAAAATTCATGCGTCAAATTAAGGTTGGGGAAGATTATAGAACCTATTTACACAACAGCAGAGAGTCTATGTTTTTTGTTGAATTCGAAAAAGCTATAAGCGGCCAACGTTGTGGGTATGAAATAGAATTGAGTATGAATGGTCATGATATAGCAAAATGGGTTAAAATTGAATTCATACCAATTGCAAATGAATTAAATGAAATTATTGGCGTGAATATATGTTCTGTTAATATACAAGGTAGAAAGGCATTAGAACAGGAAAATAAAAACTATCTAAAACAATTACAAGATATCACATGGCGCGAATCGCATTTGTTACGTGCGCCAATTTCAAATTTATTGGGCATTACCAAGCTATTGAATAAGCCAGACTCATCAATTAGTGAAGCAGAAAAGAAAGACTTGTTACAAATAATTGAAAGAGAGGCAACAAAATTAGATGTAGTAATTAAGAATATTGTAAGTAGCGCTACTAGCAATAATACATAAAATTATTGTGTATGAATTTTTTAGCACTTGCCTTTTAGGTGTTTAAAGCAACCGCTTAGTTGATACAATTTTCAGCCATTTCATATTTTTTTTATACTTTACCGAGCATTCTAATTGCTCAATATGAATAAACGACTTGCTTACTTTACTGCGGTATGTATAAATCTTTTGTTGGTTTGTGCAATTAATGCCCAATCTAAAATCACCGTATTTACATCCGGTACCGAGGGCTATCAGTCCTTTAGAATTCCTGCCATTGTTAGTTTTCAAAAAACATTACTTGCTTTTGCCGAAGGCAGGGTAAAAGGTGCTGCAGATTTTGGAGACATTAATATTGTACTTAAAAAAAGTATAGACAATGGAAAAACTTGGTCTGAACTTTCGGTTGTAGCATCAAATGGTCATTTACAAGCGGGTAATCCTGCTCCAGTTGTAGACCTTACAGATCCCAATTATCCTAATGGTAGAATTTTTCTATTTTATAATACCGGCAATCAGTCCGAAGGAGATATTAGAAAAGGCAAGGGGATGCGAGAGGTTTGGTACAAAACTTCGGCAGATGGCGGAAATATTTGGTCTGATCCTGTGAACATTACTTTACAAGTACATCGACCCAATCAACCAAGCATTAATCCTGCCTATCATTTCAGCGAAGACTGGAGAAGTTATGCCAATACACCCGGCCATGCCATGCAGTTTGATGAAGGAAAATATAAAGGACGCATTTTTGTAGCAGCCAATCATTCTCAAGGAAATCCTGTTGGTAAATTTGAAGAATATTTTTCGCACGGATTTTATACCGATAATCATGGCTTAACCTTTCAATTGAGCCCCTCACTGAATTTACCAGGAAGTAACGAAGCAACAGCCACACAAATATCCAACAACCGTTT
>JAPLEL010000297.1 GCA_026391415.1 Bacteroidota bacterium | reverse complement strand
ATTAGGTTCCTATGCAAATCAGCCACCATACTACCAATATAGCGCTGTGAATATGGGCCACCAGTTTCAACAGTTTTTTGTTGGCAAACATTAATGTATTTGCGAACCCCATCAGAGAACTGAAAGAAATTGCCATGGTTTACTGAATAAAATTTTCCAGATGGCGGGCATTGTATATTGGGGTGGCTTAAAGAAAATTCTCCAATAGAAGGATCAAGTGTAAAACCATTCACTCCCCGGCGCGTTGCATAAACCATCATGGTACTAGAGCCATAAATAATATATCCTGCCGCTACCTGACGCACTCCAGCTTGCAAAAAATCTGCTTCAGTACAGGGCGTCCCTTTTTCACTAACCCTTCTAAAAACGCTAAAAATAGTACCAATTGATACATTCACATCTATATTGCCACTGCCGTCTAGTGGATCCATTAATACTACATACTTACTATTATTACTAATCTCGTCGTCAAAAACAACAAAATCGTCTAACTCTTCGCTACCAACTCCTGCACAACTTATTCCGTGTTTTAAAACACCCACCATTTGTGTATTAGCAAATAAATCTAATTTCTTTACATCTTCTCCTTGAACATTCACACTTCCTGCATCACCCAAAATATCTACTAAACCAGCTTTATTCACTTCTACATTTATACGTTTTGCCGCTAAACCTATATCACGCAACAAGGAACTCAATTCACCTGTAGCGTTTGGAACTGTTAAAATGTTCCGATTAATTATCATGTACTTTATTTTTTTTATATAAAGGTAATACTAGCAGGCTTACCTATTATTAATTTTTACAATTATCACACAGCTAACTGACTTATATTTGCAATTGAATTTCAACTCTTTCAATATTTAAGTATATGCAAGCATTGGCAGTTGCTTTAAATCGAATAAATAGTTTAGCGGAAATAAAAAAAATACCTACTGAATTGTTGGCTGACAAATCATCCGAATTAGTTTTAGTAATTGGTGCTGTTGAAAAAACTAACTACCAATTAATCAATATCAGCGAACTTTTTTTTGCACAAAAAAAACAAGAAGCCCTTGCATTATTTCAAATATTAAAAGAAGACCATTACATTCTTTGTAACCAATTAATGAATCGACAAAACGAAAATTGCATACAACATTTAGCAGATTTTTTTACTGAAATTGAATGGTTATTACACGATAATCCAGTTCGTCAATTTAATTATTACTCCAATCAAATTTTATGTTTAGGCGAATTATTAAGTAGTTGTATTATTAGTTATTATTTAAACGAATCAGGTATACAAAATACATGGATAGACGCAAGAGATATTATTAGAACTGACAATCAATTCTCAGATGCACAAGTAAACAAAACGATATCTACTGAAAAAATTAAAGCCCTATTTTTAAACCCACTAAGCTCTAAAATGCTAGTTACACAAAGCAATACAGGTGCTACCGACGATAACGAGAGTACTATTTATGGAAGAGTTGAAGCAATAGATGCTACTGTTATTTTCAATGCCGTCTTTAATACTAATTAGTGTAAATTAATACATTTGATAAGTGCCTTCTTTATTGATGGCAATAACGGGCAGCTTTTTATACTGCTCAAAAAAATCAAATACCAATTTTAATTTATTCGAAAATTGCTGATAATCCAAATTGGCAGTTGCATTTTTTACTAAATAATCCTTACTTTTTTCTACACTATAATTTATGGGAAAAATATGCACTGGTATAAAATCTTGTCCGGCAGATTTTGCATAAGCCGCTAATAAGTATAGTTCTTCTATTTGTTCGTCTTGCAATGGAATACAACCTTGTGTGACACAGCTACCATGAATAAATATATTATTACCCGGCATGGTAGGATCACTGAGCTTTTGATCAGAAATATTCGGATAATTTAAACCCAAAGACAAATGATAGTTACTATTAGGATTAAACTCATTCACATAATAAAATCCTTCTGGAACCTGATAGTCTCCTACTATTCGCTTAGGCCCAATACTACCAGACAAAGCACAAACCTTATATGTTTTAAATAAACTAAAAGTATCAGCTACTGTATTTCTAGCCCATACTTCTAACTTACTATCGTATTTAAAACTTCTAAGATAAATTTGTTTGGGAGGCCATTGCAAATGCTTGTCCTCATATTCTTTTTTTAATTTTTCATTTTTACTAGATAAGGCAGATTGAACTCTTGGAAAGCTTTTTTGGTTTTCAATAAAAGGTTTTTGAGCAAGTGTAACACTTGCAATAATAAAGCCCAATAAAAAAAGTACCAGTCGATTCATGGAATCAAAAATAGCGATTCATTAAATATTTAAATAGGATAGTTATCTTAGCAGCTTAAATTGTTAAATGAAAGTAGGTATTTTAGGAGGAGGACAACTAGGAAGAATGCTTTTACAAG
This sequence comes from Bacteroidota bacterium, assembly GCA_026391415.1. Taxonomy (GTDB): domain Bacteria; phylum Bacteroidota; class Bacteroidia; order Chitinophagales; family Chitinophagaceae; genus Sediminibacterium. Next base: position 438 of record JAPLEL010000297.1, on the reverse strand, counting down.
CGGCGGCCAACTACACAGTTGAAACTTTTGTACTAGAAAACGTCACCAATTGTCCGGCAGCACATCTATGCCACCACTTTAGTAAGGGGGATATTAAAGATTTTAATACCGTCTATGAATTTGGTAAAAATTTAGACGCCATAACCATTGAAATTGAGGCTGTAAATATTGAAGCACTCGAAAAACTAGCTTCAGAAGGAGTTAAAATTTATCCTAATCCAGCTGCCATTCGCATTATCAAAAACAAAATCACCCAAAAAGAATTTTATAAAAACAACGAAATACCTTCTCCTAATTATTTAATAACCAATTCATTAGAAGAATTATTACTACAAAAAGACTTTTTACCAGCTGTGCATAAAATTGGCGAAGGAGGATACGATGGAAAAGGCGTTCAGGTTCTAATTGAAGCAGCAGATATACCAAAAGGGTTTGATG
>JAPLEL010000014.1 GCA_026391415.1 Bacteroidota bacterium | reverse complement strand
CAACAATTGATGCTATAGAGATCGATGCAGATGCAGCTAAGCAAGCAGCTGAAAATTTCAATGCAGCATCTTTTAAACCGAACATTCAACTCATGCATGTAAATGCAAAAGAATGGAAATCAGAAAAAAAATACGCATTCATTATTTCTAATCCGCCTTTTTTTGAAAACGATTTAATGTCGGGTGATGATAAAAAGAATCTGGCATTACATAGCACCGAATTAACCCTAGAAAATCTAATACACACTATTACTAATAACCTTACTCCAACTGGTTCGTTTGCATTGTTACTACCATATCATAGAAAAGATTATTTAATATCATTAGCTTTAAAAAATGGATTTCATTTATTGCGCGATTTGTCTGTAAAACAAACACCCAAACATGCTTTTTTTAGAAGCTGTTTAGTTTTTGGACGCACAATAAAAACCCCGTTATTTGAAGAAATAATCATTCAAAATAACGGGGTGTACACAGACCAATTTTCGGCCTTATTACAGCCTTATTATTTAGCGTTGTAGAATTAGTACCCTAATCCCCAATCTCTACCTTTCATAATTGCAGGCACACCTTCCGCTATCCATTTTGCGGGTTTATCGCCCTTTAATAAATAATCAAAAAACTGTTGTTCGCGAATTTGAATGTCTTTTTTATTGCGTCGTTCTATTAAATTATGGGCTTCGTTATTATAGTCTAATAACCAAACTTTTTTACCCAGTCTGCGCATACCCGTATACATCTCAATCCCTTGGTACCAAGGCACTGCATCGTCTGCATCATTGGCCATTACCACTAATGGCGTTTTTACTTTTGGCAATGAAAATAAGGCAGAGTTTTCAATGTATAAATTAGGTTTTTCCCAAAGTGTTGCACCAATTCTACTTTGTGTTTTTTCGTATTGAAACTGACGGTTCATACCAGATCCCCATCGAATACCACCGTAAGCACTGGTCATATTGGCTACAGGCGCACCTGCCCATGCTGCGGCATATAAATTGGTTTTAGTAATTAAATACACAATCTGATAACCACCCCAACTTTGTCCTTGCAAACCTAGTTTAGTGCTGTCTACATAGCCTTGTTTTACTACGGCTCTTGTACCACTAACAATATAGTCGTATGCGCTTTGACCTGGATAGCCTGTTTTATACCAAATATCTGGCACAAATACAATGTATCCCCTACTCACAAAAAATGGAATATTTAACCGAGATGGTGTAGGCGATGGTGCTAAGTAATTGTATAAAGTATTATTACTTCTTTCATAGAAATACACAATCATTGGATACTTCTTTTTAGGATCAAAATCTTCTGGTTTGTAAATGATTCCTTCGGTTTCTTTTCCAGTATAAGCCTTCCATTTAAACAGTTCTGCTGTTCCCCAATTATAATTACTTTGTTGTGCATTCGGTTGAAATAACACCGAACCAGGAAGTGCTGTAGCATCAGTAAAACTGGTTGCATTAAAATCAATTGTCCTGATATCTGCAGCGTGCTGATAGGTTTCTGCTCCATAACTCAACACCGGAGCATTTTTAGCTTTTAAAACGCCTGAAAGCCTTGCTGAATATGTAGCAGAAGGCGCAAACTGTTTTCCTAAAATATGCCATTGTAAGCCAGCAGCTTTATTGGTATTATTAAAGGCAGCAAACAATAATTGCTGTTCATTTTTAAAATATTTCTCGTCTTTATCAATCGCAATATTTCTATAACTGATACTATTTTTTCTACCCAATCCTGCAGTAACACAAATAGCAGGATTAACACCAGTTGGGTCTACTTGCCAAATATCAAACTGGTCATAAATAAGTACGGCCGCATCATTTTCTGTCCAACCCATTATTCCATAAGCGTTCGGATCATCGGGCACATCATTCTCTACATCATACAATGGAAATTTAATATCTTTTGCAACTGTTACCATTTGTTTGGTTTCGGCATTATACGAATTGTAATTACGCTTCTTCTCATCAAACATTAATAAATACTTACCTGTATAAGAAGGATAAACAGATCCCTTAAAACCCTTGGCTATAAAGGATTTTACGCCTGTTTCTGGGCTTATAGCAACAAGATCATTCATACTATATCCTTGCCACTGATAGGCAATTCTATTTCCTGAATCGGCCAAGGCGTAAAATGTTTTTCCATCGCCTTCATTTGTTTGTAAAATATTTCTAAAAGATAAATTGGCTAATTGTACAACTTTATTCTGATCAAAATCATAACGGGCAGTATATGATTTTCGCAAATCCATTTCTAGATTTT
>JAPLEL010000018.1 GCA_026391415.1 Bacteroidota bacterium | reverse complement strand
TATTATAATACTCGCCAGTTTGCAGTTGTTACTGTCGACAACACTACAACTGAAATAGAAAGAGTATTGGTGTATGCTAAAAATTTTAAATCTGGAACTGCGCCACAAAATGCTTACTCTTTTGGGTTAACTTATAGGAATTCTAGTCAATGGTTTGTAGCAGCAAATGCAAATATATTCGACCGTCAATGGGTTGGATGGAATCCTATAAGAAGAACAGCCGAAGCCATTTATCCTGTAGATACTAGCACAGAAAAAGGCGCGAAATTATTGAAGCAAGAAAGATTACCAGTCCAATATTTAGCCAATCTTTTTATTAGCCATCGTTTTATGGTAGGGAAGAAAAAAAACAGTCAATGGGAATGTAATTTGAGTATTAGTAATTTACTTAACAAGCAAGACCTAGTGCTATCTGCTTATGAGCAACTTCGATTTGACTTCGATAATAAAGATGCTAATAAATTTCCACCAAAATACTTCTATGGCATGGGCCTTAACTATTCGCTTTCATTGGTTTATCGGTATTGATTTATTAACAAACACGATGGCTATAACTACGAGTAGTAACTTAAAATATACACTTCAATAATAAATTTATGCAATATAATACATCAATAAAATACAGCATTTTTCTCGGTCTGGCAATTAGTATCATTTTTAATAGTTGTGAAAAAAAATACGATGCGCCACCCTCAATTTTAGAACTAGCTTTTGCGCCAGACTTAAGTATCAAGGATCTTAGAGCCAAACATACAATGGGTAAATTTGAACAAATTACAGAATCAAAATTAATTGCAGGGGTGGTGGTAGCGAATGATCAATCAGATAACTTCTATAAATCAATTGTAGTTCAAGATACATCTGGTGGCATCACGGTTAGAATGGATGGGATTAAGCTTGATGCAAATTTTCCTGTGGGCCGAAAAGTAGCCATCAAATTAAAAGATTTATGGCTAGGAGATTATGGAAAAATGATTCAATTAGGCGTTGGAGTTGACAATTCAGATCCAACATCGCCAACGCTAACCGGGATACCTCAAACCCTTTTTGACCAATACATTATTAAAGGGGAACTAGTAAATAGTTTAACGCCAATTGTAGTGCCTATTAACACGCTAAATAATAATTATCAAAGCATGTTGGTTCAATTAGACCAGGTTGAATTTGCCCCTACCGATACAGCAAAAACATATGGAGACGCACCTAACAAACAATCCCTTAATAGAACAATTCGCGCTTGTAATGGCAGCACTATTTTACTAAGAACTAGTGGGTATGCTAATTTTGCTAATGCTAAAACGCCTAATGGGAATGGCTCAATTGTAGGTATTTATAGTGTTTTCGGTACGACCAAACAATTGTCTATTAGAGATAGTTTTGATGTGAATTTAAGGCAGCCTAGGTGTAAGTAGGACAGTTTGGGGTTCAGTGGTGGCTTGAATCCTGTCAAAATTTACGTGCTTAGCGAATGATCGCTTTATTGCTTGTCATAGTGTCAGCATTTACTTCTTTGGTACTGTCTTTGACCAATGCAAACAAAATAGAAACCTATGCAAAAAGGACAAATACGTGTAAGTACGGAGAATATTTTTCCGATTATTAAGAAATTCTTGTACAGCGACCATGAGATTTTTTTACGTGAACTAGTGAGCAATGCGGTAGATGCTAGCCAAAAAGTAAAAACATTGTCTTCAATTGGCGAAGCAAAAGGGGACCTTGGCGAATTACGCATTGATGTTGAACTAGACGTTAAAGAAAAAACATTAACCATTACCGACCGTGGTGTGGGTATGACAAGTGAAGAGGTTGATAAATACATCAACCAAGTGGCTTTTAGTGGTGCAGAGGAATTTATGGAAAAATACAAGGATGCCAATATTATTGGGCATTTTGGTTTAGGTTTCTATAGTGCTTTTATGGTGAGTGATAAAGTAGAACTTTTCTCTAAAAGTCATAAAGACGGTTCTGGCGTTTATTGGAGTTGCGATGGCAGTCCTGAATTTGAATTATACGATGTAGACTATAGCCAACGTGGCACTAAAATTGTATTACATGTTAACGAAGAGAGTAAAGAATTTTTAGACGCTTCTAGAATTAAAAGTATTTTAACCCGTTTTTGTAAATTCTTACCAGTGCCTATTTTCTTTTCTGAAGTAGGAGAAGTAAAAGAAGCGATTGAAGGAGAAGAAAAAGAAGCCGCAACTGAAGAAAAATCAATTAATAATACCAATCCTATTTGGGTTCGTAAACCTAGTGACTTAACCAAAGAAGACTACGAAAACTTTTACAAAGAACTATATCCATTTAACGAAACACCTTTGTTTTGGATTCATTTAAATGTAGACTATCCATTTAATTTAACGGGTGTTTTATATTTCCCTAAAATTAAACAGAGCTACGAAATTCAAAAAGATAAAATTCAGCTTTACTGTAACCAGGTTTTTGTTACCGATGAAGTAAAAGATATTGTTCCAGAATTTTTAATGTTATTACAAGGTGTAATTGACAGCCCAGATATTCCGTTGAATGTTAGTAGGAGTTATTTACAAGGTGATCCTAACGTTAAAAAAATCAACGCACATATTACCAAAAAAGTTGCCGATAAATTAGAAGAACTTTTCAATAAAGAAAGAGCTGAATTCGAGCAAAAATGGGATAGCCTTGGTTTATTTGTGAAGTACGGTATGATGACCGACGACAAGTTCTTAGACAAGGCTGCTAAATTTTTAGTGATGGAAGATACTGGTGGTAAATTCTATACTATTGAAGAATACAAAATGGCTACTGAAACCTTACAAAAAAATAAGGAAGGAAAACAAGTAGTATTGTATACAACCAATCCTATTCAACAAGATGCTTATATTCAAGCTGCTACCAATAAAGGATTTGTAGTGGTTAAAATGGAAACTTTGGTAGACGCCGCTTTTATAAACAATATGGAAATGAAATGGGAGAACACCATTTTTGTAAGAGTGGATGCAGATATAGTTGATAATTTAATTGACAAACAAGAAGCTAGTGAGTCTGTTTTAAACAAAGACGAAGAAGCTGCTTTGAAAGAATTGTTCAATATTCAAATTCCAGAATTGCATGTTACTACTGAAGTGAAAGGATTAAGTGTAGACGCTGCTCCGGTTGTTGCTACTCGTCCTGAGTTTATGCGTAGGATGAAGGATATGGCTGGTGTTGGAGGTGGAATGACTGCTTTCTATGCACAAATGCCCGACGAAGTAACACTTACTGTAAATGGGAATCACCCAATCTATCAAACCCTATTAAAGAATGCGAATAAGTCTTTGCAAGAAAAACAAGTTCGTTCTTTGGCTGATTTGGCTTTACTGAGTCAGGGTTTATTGAAAGGTGCTGAATTAACCAATTTCATTAATCGCAGTGTTGAATTAATGGAAGCTGAGAAAGCTGCTGGAGTTTAATAAACTGACTTTCTTGTTGTTCTGACATAATGTTTTTTTGTGTATTATTATTTCAGGACGGGACAGAATAATTTTTAAAGAGGTTGTATCGAGTACTTGATACAACCTCTTTTTTTTACTCTTTAAGAATTATTTATATCAATTAATTCAGCCTGTTAGAATATAATATTTTGGGCAGGTTATTTTTGATGTAATTAGATGGGGTAAAAGCTTTTGTTAGTTCTCACTAAGCTTAAAATCAATCATTTTTATTTGTAGGGTAGTGTTGCCATTGTATTCGTTTTCATCAATGGTAAAAACGATATCAAGTGGTTTGTTTTGTTGTATTAAGTTGAATTTATCTGCCATATTAAACCCAATGCCAGTTAGGGTTGTACGGTTTTGTTTGAGTACAAAACGAATATGTGCATCCTTTACAATTTTAGAATAACCACTATCTATTATATTCTTAGCAATAAATACAGGGCGCATATTTTCAGGGCCATAAGGCTCCATTTGTAATATAATTTGATAAAATGCTGGTGTTATTTCTGTAAATTCAATTGGGGCATCAATAATAATTTCAGGCGTTAATAATTCGTCTGGAATTGTTTCGGATACTACTTTTTCAAATGCGGCTGCAAAAGCAGCAACGTTTTCTGGTAGTAAGCTCATGCCTGCTGCTGCAAAATGTCCACCATATCCCAATAAATGTTCTCTGCATGCATGAATGGCTTCGTATAAATTAAATCCCGCAACACTTCTTGCACTTCCGCCTACAATATTTTCATTTTGTGTTAATACAATTGTTGGGCGATAATATTTTTCTATTAATCTACTAGCAACAATTCCTACAACGCCTTTATGCCAGTTTGATTGAAATACAAAAGTTGTTTTTTTATTTACATAGCTAGCATCTTTTGCAATAATTTCAAGTGCTTGTTCTGTAATACTGCTATCTGCTTCTTTTCTGTCTGTATTGTCGGACTGTAATACTTTTGCAAATTCAATTGCTTTTATAGGATCTTGCTCTATAAATAATTGAACTGCTTTTTTTGCATCATCCATTCTTCCTGCAGCATTCACTCTTGGCGCTATCATGAATACCACGTTGGTAATATACATGTGTTTTTTTACGCCCGCTAATTCCATCAAGGCTTTTATACCTGGCGATGGATTTTCGTTGATTTTTTTCAACCCATAAAAAGCCATGATTCTGTTTTCGCCTGTCATGGGTACAATATCTGCAGCAATTGCAGTAGCAACTAAGTCTAAATATTTCAAGTAGGTTTCGGCTGAGAGGGCTAGTTTTTCTGCAATAGCTGTTGCTAGTTTAAATCCTACGCCACAACCACAAAGCTCTTTATAAGGGTAATTACAATCGATTTGTTTGGCATTTAATATAGCAACGGCTGGAGGTAAAGTTGTATCTGGTAAATGGTGGTCGCAAACAATAAAATCAATGCCTAATTCTTTGGCGTAGGTAATTAATTCTACTGATTTAATGCCACAGTCTAATGAAATAATCAAGGTCATGCCTTGCTCTTTAGCAAAGTCAATGCCTGCTTTGCTTACACCATATCCTTCACGATAACGGTGGGGGATATAATAGTCAACTTCAGCATAAATTGATTGTATAAATTGAAACATACAAGCAACTGAAGTAGTTCCGTCTACATCATAATCGCCATATACTAATATTTTTTCTTTTTGATC
>JAPLEL010000264.1 GCA_026391415.1 Bacteroidota bacterium | reverse complement strand
TAATTGCCAATTTAACTGATAAAGAGTATACTGCCGGATCATATACCGTAGTATTTGATAGTGGAAATTTACCCGCTGGTGTATATTACGCACGCTTGCAAAATATGGCTACTCAGCAGGTTCGTGCAATGATAAAAGTTAGATAAATATAAACAGCAGACATATATTATATTTTTTCATTTGTGTATAAACAAGCTTAATAACTAATTTGGTAAAAGCATTTAGTTGTTAAATAAATGCAATATCTTAGGTTTCTAATTTGCCCAAGAAAAGCATTGATTTGCTTATTGTATTATTTATTTTATAAATACAGTTGATGAAAAATTCTACACGATTGCATTTGATGGCGCAGCTTGGCCTTTCAATTATGCTAATTTTTCTCGTGTCTTGTAGTCATAAGTCGAACCTAAAAGAAGCTATTCCTGAAATAATTAGTTACAATTATGATGTTCGACCAATTCTATCTGATAGGTGTTTTAATTGTCATGGTCCGGATGCTGGAAAAAGAGAAGCCGGGTTACGTTTAGACATTCCTGCCGAAGCGTATAAAGCATTACAAGAACATCCAACAAAACATGCACTAGTTCCGGGCAAACCAGAGCAGTCTGAATTGTTTCGCCGCATCACTTCAAAAGATACCAGTTTGCAGATGCCTTTAGCGTCTAAAAATTTGCCTAGGTTATCTGAAAGAGAAGTAGCTATCATAAAAAAATGGATAGAGCAGGGTGCCGTGTATGAACCACACTGGGCTTTTGTGGTGCCTAAAAAACAAGCAATTCCTGAGGTAAAAAATAAGCAATGGCCAATTAACGAAATTGATTTTTTCATTTTAAAAAAAATGGAAGAAAAAGGGTTGGAACCTAATGAGCAAGCTAGTAAAGAAAGACTAGCAAAGCGAGTGTATATGGATATTGTAGGAATTTTGCCTACACCGCAAGAAATGCAGTTGTTTGTAAATGATACAGACCCTAAAGCATACGAAAAATTAGTAGATCGATTAATGGCTCAACCACAATACGGCGAGCGTATGGCCATTAGTTGGATGGATATTGCACGTTTTTCTGATTCTCACGGATTTCAGGATGATAGTTATCGTTCTCAATGGCCTTGGCGTGATTGGGTAATTTATGCTTTGAATAAAAATATGCGTTATGATACTTTTATTACTTGGCAATTAGCTGGTGATTTATTAACCAATCCAACCAAAGAACAATTGTTGGCAACAGGGTTTAATCGTAACCATAAAATTACAGAAGAAGGTGGCGTAATTGACGAAGAATATCGTGTACAATATGTTGCAGATAGAACCAATACATTTAGCCGATCTATTTTAGCAGTTACAATGGAATGCGCTAAATGTCACGATCATAAATACGATCCTATTTTACAAAAAGACTATTACCAATTGTATGCATACTTTAATAATGTAAAAGAAGTTGGAATAGAATCAACCGTTGGTGGTCCCGAAACATATGCAAAGAATCCGCGTATGCTAATTACCAATGAAGATGTGCAGACCACTTTAAAATTCATAAATAGATTAGACACCAATAAATTAGAAGTGTCTATTATGGGCGACCGTGATACCACACGTAAAACATATATTTTATCTCGTGGTAATTATGATATGCCAACAACTGAAGTGGAACCATCTACTCCTGCGGCTATTTTACCGATAGACAAATCCTTACCCAAAAACAGGTTAGGACTAGCGCAATGGAGTTTCGATAAAAAAAATCCGTTAACAGCAAGGGTTTTTGTAAATAGAATTTGGCAAGAATTTTTTGGCAGGGGCTTTATAAAAACAGCAGCAGATTTTGGCATGCAAGGAGATTTACCAACTCATCCTGCATTACTTGATTGGCTAGCAGTTGATTTTAGAGACAATGGATGGGATATTAAAAGATTAGTTAGGCAATTAGTATTGTCTGCTACTTATCGTCAATCAAGCGTAATTAGTAAAGAAAAATTAAATGCAGATCCATTAAATATATATTGGTCGTATGCACCACGTGTTCGATACTCAGCAGAGATTGTAAGAGATATGTTATTGTCTAGTAGTGGCTTACTAAATAAAAGTATTGGCGGCCCAAGTGTTAAGCCTTACCAGCCTTCTGGATTATGGGAAATGGCTACTTCAGGCAGAGGAATTTTAAGAAATTATATTCAAGACACAGGACAGTTATTGTATCGACGAGGAATTTATACCTTCATTAAAAGAACAGTTCCTCCACCTTCAATGATGTTATTTGATGGTAGTAATAGAGATGAATGTCAGGTAAGTAGGTATAGTACCAATACACCTTTACAGGCATTGATAATGCTTAATGATCCTACCGTTTTAGAAGCATCAAAAGCATTAGCCGATAAATTACTACAAGAAGGAGAAGCGCCCGAAAAATTAGTTGAAAAAGCGTTCACTATCATTTTATGTAGAAAGCCAACTGAAAAAGAATTGGAACAATTAGTAGGTTATTGGAATGAAACACAAAAATCCATTAAATCAGATACTAAGAAAATTGAAAAAATTATTTCGGTAGGTATTTACAAACAAAAAACTCATAATCTAGTAAGCCTTGTTGCAACAATGCAAACGATACAAGTTATTTATAACATGCAAGAAGCCATTACAAAAACATAATCATGGAAAAAGAATTACTCGAACACGGATTAAATATGAACCGCCGAAAATTCATGTCTCGTATGAGTATTGGATTAGGTAGTGCTGCCTTGGGATCCTTATTAATTCCAGATTTATTTGGTGGTTCTTCTCCTGAAGAAGCCATTATGCGTGGGTTACCTCATTTTGCACCAAAAGCAAAAAGGGTAATATATTTATTTCAAAATGGTGCGCCATCGCAATTAGAAACCTTCGATTACAAGCCATTGCTTTGTCAAATGATGGGAGAGAATTTACCTGAATCCATTCATGGTACCCAGCGTTTAACAGGGATGAGTGCATTTCAAAAATCTTTCCCGTTAGTGGGCTCTTATTACAAATTCAACCAACACGGAAAATCAGGGGCCTGGGTAAGTGATTTGTTTCCACACATGTCTAAAATAGTGGATGATATCTGTAT
>JAPLEL010000137.1 GCA_026391415.1 Bacteroidota bacterium | reverse complement strand
TCGTTGCCGCTATACCGGTCGCTGTCGGCAGCCGCCCGGAAGCTACCCGATTCGACCGTAACGAGTAATTCCTTTCCGGCCGTCTCCTGGAATCAGTTCGGTACTAAATTCCCGGTACTCAATCAACAACGAAACAATTAAACCTCCAACTGCTGGATACTTTTTTAATTGTTTGATAGACCCAAGCGGATTTGCCCTACGCCATTCAAAAGGTCTTCGATGCTCGGCATCCAAAGATTCTGGTAAAACAAAATAACCATACAACCAGTTTGCCAATGCCAAACCAGCCGAAACTAAAAATGGAATTCTAGCGCCATACTCGCCGAGCAATCCACCTAACAATGGTCCTATTATAAAACCTAGTCCAAAAGCAGCACCAATCATTCCAAAATTTTGTGCACGATTCTCTGGTGTGCTTATATCAGCAATATAGGCCGAGGCGGTTGTAAAACTCGCTCCTGTAATTCCAGCAATAATTCTACCTACAAAAAGCCAAACAATTGAAGGGGCAAAGGATAAAAACAAGTAATCAATTCCAAAACCAAAAAGCGAAAATAATAACACAGGTCTGCGTCCGTATTTGTCACTTAAATTTCCAAGGATTGGCGAAAATAAAAATTGCATAGAAGCATAAGCAAAAGTTAACCATCCGCCATATTGAGATGCTTTGCTAATATCGGTTGAACCTAATAATTGTTGTAAAAGTTTTGGCACCACCGGAATAATAATTCCTAATCCTATTACATCAATTAATAAAGTAATAAAAATAAATCCTATTGCCGCTTTTTTATTCCTAGCCATTATGCTACTTAATTAATTATTGTAAAAGTCAAAGTTGCAGTATTTTTCTAATACCATTATAAAGCCTTTTAACTAAGCGATAATTTCTCGAGAAACCCCAGGTATTTCTAATACCAAATCAGCGCCATAGACGGCTGCAGGTGTTTGATAGCCGGCAATAAAATTACCAGCCAGCACTTTTTTGGCAATTATTAAACTACTAATTGCGGTTAAGGTATACCCTTCTGGACCAACTAATCTAGCGGAAACTTGTTGGCCATTATCATTTGAAGCCAAGCCCCAAACCAAACTTTTTGCATTGGCACGCATTTCATCTGTAGGACCTGCAGGTTTTTGTTTGATTTGTTTTTTTACATAATTGCGAACAAAACTCGTGCGTAAAATCCAATTATAAAAAAACTGCCATTTTAATAGTTTGAATGTTTTTTCTGAAGCACCGGTGTAGGTTTGAATATTGGGAATGCCAGTAGTAAAAAATGCAGTGGAAACATCTCCCCAAGGAATACTCATTACAAATAATTTTTTCAATCCAAAATCAACCCACATTCCTTTTTTCCCTATAGGCTCTTTCGTGATTTTTCCATTAACACGTGCAGCACCTCCTTCTCCCAAACCTTCTGCCATAGTCATGGCTGTTCCGTGCGAAAATTTACCACCAATAGAAGCAAATGCTAATTGTAAATTTGTTGCATCGGGTAAAAGATTTTTTAAATATTTAGCCATACAATCGGTAGGTACCACATCAAAACCTACCCCAGGCATCAACATTACACCTGCGGCCGTTGCTTTATCGTTATAGCGTTTGGCAGATTCAAAAACACCAATTTCACCAGTGATATCTAGGTAATGCGTGTTAGTTGCCAAACATGCTTCAATCATTATTTTGGAAGTGAATTGAAATGGGCCTGCGGCATGCAATACCAAGGGGACTTCTTTCAAGGCATTTTCTAAAGAGCTATTATCACGCAAAGAAATAATTCGATAGTCTAAATCTAGTTCACTAGCCAAGTCTTTAATAGATGTATGATTCCTTCCTGCTAAAATGGGTATTAAGCCATATTGAGCAGCCATTATAGCAATTAGTTTTCCCGTATAGCCATTGGCTCCATAAAGTAAGAATCGATTATTTTCCATATTGAAAAATACAAACAAAGCACCGCATAAAAAAGTTTCCTTGCATTCCAGTTAAAATAATGGATTAATTAAATCGTAAAAATAAAAAAGCCGCCTCAATTAGGGGTATTGAGACGGCATAATTAAAAAACAAAAACCAACTTTCTTTTTATTTTCGAAGTGTAATAAACCCAACTGATGTTTCTTTCGGGGCAGTCACCACCACATTTCGAATGGTAGAATCTAAATAGGGTGCAGTTGCATTGATATACACCGAATAATTGCCATCTTTCAAGCCACGAACACAGAAATACCCTTCTGGTGTTGGTAAGGCATAAGCAGTATCTGTGTTATTATAAATAGTAACTACTGCTTTTGCATCTTTTTGCGGAATGATTTTTCCTACAATGCTGGCAGAAGTCCTTTTAGTAAAGAAATGAAATACCGGTCGTAAATAAAATACACCATTTCTTTCTTGCACTATAGAACGTGCCACATCAAAATCTAACCATAACCGATTTTTTCCAGGAAGGTATTCGTCATATTCATGGCCTTGGGTTGCAATCAATACATAGTTTGGCGCCCCTGCAGGAATACTAACAGGATAAGTAACACTGTCTTTCATAACAGAATTATTAGTGCCAATTTCAATTTTAATTAATCGAATAGACCCTCTGGTAATATTAGATTCTGCTAATAAAGTATCGGTGCCATTACGAAGTTGTAAAAGGTCGTAGATACCTGCTTTAATACTAAGGTCGTGCCATACAAATGCAGCATCTTTTTTATGGTCATCAATCCCAATTCTGTTCCAATTACAACTGTCTTGATTACGCGTGTTTTTACTTGTGTCTACCAATACTTTAATAGACTTTATATCAACCAACACTTTGTCGAACAAACCTGGGCCATCGGTTAAATACAATGCCAATGATTGCTGACCTGGTGCTGATTCTACCGAAGTAGATTTATTACAAGCTGTTACAAATAAAGTAACGGCAATAGCCATGATGCTGGCAAATGATAGGAGTTTTCTTGTTTTCATGTTAAAGGGTTTAAGTAAAATTTCTCCATCAATTATTTTGAATGATACAAAACTTTGTTCTGATATAGATGCTTTGAGTTGTTTAAATGTTTACTAACAGATTGTTAATGGATACTGGATTTTATGTTAAAATAATTTAACAATTTTTAGCCCACTAAATATGCTTAGCAACTATATTCAAAACTGTGTATCTTAGTAAAAATTTATACATGAAAAAACTAGGATTCCTCTTAATAAGTATTTGCTTGCTTTCAACATGTTTTGCGTTTACCTCAAAACCTAAACCAGCCTATTATCAAATCACTGTATACCATTTTAAAAATGAGGCACAAATTAAAAATGTAGATGCTTATTTACAAGCCGCTTATATTCCTGCCTTACACAGAGCTGGGGTTTCAAAAGTGGGCGTATTTAAACCACTAGCAAACGATACTGCTGCAGATAAAAGATTATACGTTTTTATTCCATTAAAGAGCATGACACAAGTAGACAAAATTGATGTAGCAATTTGGAAAGATGAACAGTTTTTAACAGACGGCGCAGACTATCTTAATGCCAGTTTTAACAATACTAATTTTGTTCGCAAAGAAGCTATCGTGTTAAAAGCATTCGACAAAATGCTTGATTTTAAAGTACCGAATTTAACAGGAACTGCTGCAGAAAAAATTTATTTGGTGTGTAACTCCGACGAAGGCGAGCCAGGCACTTGCAAAGACCGAGAGATCTTGCAACACAACCCGCATATCGTGATTGAAGGTATGGCGATTGCTGCTTAT
>JAPLEL010000198.1 GCA_026391415.1 Bacteroidota bacterium | reverse complement strand
TGGAGCCAGTGGCTTTATTGGCAGTTTTTTAGTAGAAGAAGCCATTAGTCAAGGATTTGAAGTAGTAGCAGGCATTAGAAAATCGAGTAGTAAAACCTATTTACAACAACCATCACTAACATTTTTAGAATTAGATTTTAGTTCTTTAGAGAACCTCACACAACAATTTAAAACTTACCAATCATCCTTTGGCAGTTTTGATTATGTAATTCATAATGCAGGTGTTACCCAGGCCAAGAAGAAAGACGATTTTATTACTGTAAATCTTGAGTACACCAAAAACCTAGTCAACGCTATCATTGATGCAGGAATGCAATTGCAAAAATTTAGTTTAATTAGTTCGCTTGCTTCATTTGGTCCTGGCAATAAAAAAACATTTATTCCTATTCAACAGTCGCACCAACAGCAACCTATTACCGACTATGGTAATAGTAAATTATTAGCGGAGCAATACCTTAAATCGGTGCCAGATTTTCCTTACCAAATTATAGAACCTACTGCTGTATACGGACCGCGCGACAAAGACTTTTTACAATTTGTTCAAATTGTAAACAAAGGATTTGAATTGTATATAGGTACGCACCAGCAAATGATTTCAATGATTTATGTAAAAGACCTTGCAAGAGCGGTTGTACAATTGTTATTATGCCCTTCTGTAAACAAAAGTTATATTATTTCTGATGGCAATAGTTATCAAAAAGAACAATTGGGTGATATTTTAAAAACTATTCTTCAACGAAAAGTGATTAAAATAAAAATACCATTAATTCCCATTAAACTAGCAGTAGCCACCATAGAAAAAACCTACCAATTATTTGGCAAGAATCCCTTTTTAAATCTGCAAAAACTAAACGAAATTAGCTGCGCCAATTGGACCTGTATTAGTACCGATGTTTGGAATGATATTGGATCTCAACCCGCCTATTTTTTAGAAGAAGGTATGAAAGAAACCGTTGCTTGGTATCAAAACAATGATTGGATATAATTATTTCATATATTCAGTTTTGTTTAAAGCATATGAAAACGGCAATCACAAAAATATATTCTAGCAAAAAGACTCGCATAATTATGTTATTAATTGTGCTAGTAATAATGCTACAAAACGCTACCAATGGATATGCGGAATCTGCTGGTGCTATTGCTGTGCAAGATAATTTCTGGCTTTGGAGATTTTTGGGTAGACTACATCCTTTAATTGTCCATTTTCCGGTTGGGCTCCTTGTTTTTTCTGCCATCTTTGAATTACTTACCCTTAAAAACTTTTTTTCTCCTTTACGTTCAGGAATTAAACTATTGTTGGGTGCAGGAATACTGAGCGCAATATTTTCAGTCATAGCAGGATTGCTGCTTGCCAAAGAAGGCGGATACGAAAAGCAGTTGCTAACCCTACATCAATGGATAGGAATCACTACTGCTTGTTTGGGTGGAATTGCTTGGATCATTTTATATAGTATCTTAATAAAGCAACAACACTATTTAATAAAATATTATCGTGGTGTTTTATGGATAAGTGCCTTAGGGGTAGCCATAGCAGGCCATTTTGGAGCATCCCTTACGCATGGAAAAGATTATTTAACAGCAACACTTCCTTGGTCAACCGATTATATAGCACCCAATAAAGTAAACTTTGATATTTCGTCTTTTAAAAATGATACTTCAAAATTAACCAAACAGCAAGCTGCTGAATTGAATATTCAGGTTAGGGCAATATTGGCACATAATTGTTACAAATGTCATGGTGCCGAAAAAATAAAAGGTGATCTTCGTTTGGACAGAAAAGACATGTTATTTAAGGGTGGAGAAAATGGTGTTGTTGTTGTTCCATTCAAACCAAATGAAAGTGAACTATTACGCAGAATTACCCTTCCCTCCAATCACAAAGATGCAATGCCTTCAAAAGGAAAAAAATTGTCGGAAGGCGATATTGCAATTATTAAATTCTGGATTGAGAAAGGAGCGCCTTGGCCTGATGGAGCTGAAGC
The DNA here is from genome assembly GCA_026391415.1 of Bacteroidota bacterium. Lineage (GTDB taxonomy): Bacteria > Bacteroidota > Bacteroidia > Chitinophagales > Chitinophagaceae > Sediminibacterium. Next base: position 33 of record JAPLEL010000198.1, on the reverse strand, counting down.
GCCAATATTTAGAGTTGCCAAATTAGCACCTCG
>JAPLEL010000208.1 GCA_026391415.1 Bacteroidota bacterium | reverse complement strand
TGCTCAAAATAGTAGTGTTGCTAGTGACAGATGGTTATATAACGCATCATGGATTAAGCTAAAGAACTTACAAATTGGCTATAATATTCCAGAAAAGATTACTAAAAAAGCAACAATAAGTAGGGCTAGAATATTTATTTCTGGAGAAAACTTATTAATGATTACTAAGTATCCTGGAGTTGATCCTGAAGAAGGTGCTGGTATTGCTTATCCAACAATGCGTCAATATGCTTTAGGTATAAACGTTAATTTCTAAGAAATAAATCAAAGAAACAATGAAAAAGACATTTTATATATTATTAATAGCGGTAAGTTTATTTAGCTGTAAAAAAACTTTGCTAGATACTGCCCCTTATGATGCCTTGGCATCAGAAACTATGTGGTCTTCAGATAACCTAACAGACCTAGGTGTAAATGGCGTTTATAATGCTTTACGATTAGGTATAAATACGGCTGCCGCCTCAGGATTAGAATTGTATCAAATAGATCAGTTTTCATTAACTGGTCAAAACCGTGGTGCATTATCACTAATGCAGGGTACTATTACTCCTGGTGACGGAATGTTTAGTAGTACTTGGCAGAATTTTTATGAAGGTATTGTTCGTGCAAATGACGCTATCATGAATATTCCTTTAAAGTCTCCTTCTGTTGCTACAAAAAAAGCAAGATTAATAGCCGAGTCTAAATTTTTAAGGGCTTATTTCTATTTTAGATTGAACCAAGTTTTTAAAGGTGTTCCCATTTATCTTGAACCATTTAAAATTAGTGAAGCAACTAAAGCAAGAGCAACAGAACAAGAAGTTTGGGATCAAGTAATTAAAGATCTTACAGATTGTATCAATGAACCCAATCTTCCTACTAAATATGCAAAAGGAAACGCTGCATTTGGTCGTGCAACTAAAGCTGCGGCTTATGCATTAAGAGGCAAGGTTTATATGTATACTCAAAAATGGTAAAATCTTTGGGGCATACACTTTTTGCCAATTATGGACTTTTATTTAAAGAAGTTAATGAACAAAGCGATGAGATGATTTTTCCATTAACCAATATTGGTGTAAATGGATTAGGTTCAACTACACAATTTTTATGTGGAACTCGTTCTTCATTCGGTTCTTGTTGGAATACCTATTTTCCTACAAATAGCTTAGTGGATATGTATGAAAATATTGATGGTACTAACTTTTCTTGGGATGCTATCATACCGGGATATACTACAATGGCGGCAGCTGCAAGACAAGTGTATTTTTTAAGAGACGGATTAACTGCTGCTGAAATTACTGCTGCAAGTGGTCGTGGTGCCGATATGACAAAGTATTTAGCAGTTGGTAACGAAGCCAGAATTCAGAAAGCTTATATGAATCGTGATCCACGTTTAGCTGCAACTGTAATTACTCCATATAATACCTATAATGGTGTATTGAATGGCGCAAACCAACAAGTAATAAGTAGATTCCCTTACAGGGCTTCAACTGCTCCAACTTTCGATTTACAAACTGATACACAAACTTTCTTTTATTATTTACATAGAAAATTTGTGTATGAAAATTCTACTGAATTATTAAATAGAAGTTATGGACCAATTGATTTTCCAATTATTCGCTATGCCGATGTATTATTAATGTGGGCCGAAGCATTAGTTGAATTGAATAATCTTCCAGAAGCTATATTAAAAGTAAATGAAGTTCGAACAAGAGCTGGTATTCCTTTATTGCAACAAACTGATGTGACTAAAGGAACTTATGTTACTAGTCAATCAAATTTACGCGATAGAGTAAGAAACGAACGTCGTATAGAATTTGTAAACGAAGGAATTGATTATTTCGACGAAGTTCGTTGGAATACATGGAAAACTGCTGTATTTAAAACTGGTAATGGTGCACAACAAGTTTGGGGTACTAATGCAAATGGTTATACATATGGTGGAGACCATATGAATACTTGGCCAATTCCTCAAGTTGAAATTGAAAGGAATCCTAACTTAAAACAAAATGCAGGTTGGCCTAACTAGAGCTTTATTATAATTTGCTAAAAGGTGTTGTGTTTAATCAGCACAACACCTTTTTATATTTAATACTTAAGATTATTCTATGCGATTTATGCTTGTATATTTAATTTTGGCTTTTCAATTATTGTCTTGTAAAAAAGATACTACTACTGAATCGCCAATTGCTCCACCACCGCCAGTAATTGCAAAATATGAATTAGCATGGCAAGATGATTTTAATGGAACGCAATTAAATTTAACTGATTGGTCTCACCGTTATCCTGGTGTTAGACACGATGGGTACAACGATACCACAACCTTATCAACTGATGGGGTTGGTAATTTAGTTTTAAAAGTATATACCGATACTATTGCAGGTGTGGTGATGCATCATACAGGCATGATATCTACCAATAAAGAATATAAATATGGCAAATTCGAAGCTCGAATTGCTTTTACAAATCAATCAGGATCTTGGTCTGCTTTCTGGGTACAGAGTGCTACAATGGGTAATCCAATTGGTGATCCACAAACAGCAGGTATGGAAATTGATGTTGTTGAAACTTTAACTAAGGATGGTCGTGCACATCATAATCTTCATTGGGATGGATATGGAACAAGTCATAAAACTACAGGACTTATAACAGCAGACTTAGGTGTGAACAGTGGCGCCTATCATTTATATACTGTTGAATGGACGCCAACTTATTATCGATTTTTTGTTGATGGTGTACAAACTTGGGAGTATAAAACAATTGTATCTCAAAAGTCTGAATTTATGATTCTTAGTTCAGAAGTAATGAACTATGCAGTAGGCTCTTGGGCTGGCCCAATTGTTAGTGGTGGATTTGGTACAAAGAAAGCAACTACAACAATCATGAAAGTTGACTATGTGAAATATTACCGATTAATGTAATAGTCTATGCAAAATAATTTCTCTTATAAATTTTTGTTACTAGTATGCTTACTATTGTGTAACCAATTGTATGCACATGACTATAGAAATTTACTTCAAAAAAAAGCATCTTTAGAAAATGTTAAGACAAGTTTGGTGTCTAATAAACAATGGATAAAGTACCCGAATTATACCGATAGAGCTGGTTG
>JAPLEL010000206.1:1166-3051 GCA_026391415.1 Bacteroidota bacterium | reverse complement strand
TCTGCTATTTTTTCAACAGATCCTTTTCCTTTTTAATAAAAATTAAAGAAGGTTAGTTCAATGTTTTTTTGATACCAATCACTGGTATTATCCCCAAATTGGATATTGCCTAAATGCGTACCGTCTATAGAACCCCACTGGCCATGGTACCATGGTCCCATTACTAATTGGTTATTATTAGTAGCTTTTGCTTCTATGGCTTTGTATAAATTCCATGCACCATAACAGTCTTCTGCATCAAATAATCCTCCTACAATTAGGGTTGGAATTTTAGCAGAAATATTTTGTACATAGTTACGGTCATCTCTTTTTTTCCACCAATCGTCATATGTTGGATGGTTCATTAAATCATTCCAAAATGCAATGCTATCACCCATTATTTTACTTAGTTGTGGGATGGTATTGCGCATATAAAATTCATAACTGTCTTGGATAGGAAAATTAAATCCTGTTGGTCCTATTGTAGTAGGCAATGGACGAGGTTTTCCAAAGGAGCTATAAAAACCAAATGCATCCATTAGCATGAATGCACCATTGTGGTGAAAATCATCTCCAGCAAACCAATCGGTTACGGGTGCTTGCGGGCTGGTTGCTTTTAATGCAGGATGGTTGCTTAATGCAGCCATTGCCGCATAAAATCCAGGGTATGAAGTACCGTATACACCAACATTGCCATTGCTATTGGCTACATTTTTTACCAACCAGTCAATAGTATCGTAAGTATCACTGGCTTCGTCTATATCTTGATTGGTTTTTTTGTTGGGATTATAAGGGCGAACATCTACAAAGCTGCCTTCACTCATCCAACGGCCGCGTACATCTTGCTGAACAAGAATGTATTGCTCTTTAGCAAAATAGCTCCTAGCACTATACCATATTTTATTATAATTATTTTCTCCATAAGGCGCACAAGAGTATGGAGTGCGGGTCATTAAAATAGGGTGTTGGATCGTTTTATCTTTTGGGATGTATAAATTGGTAAACAATTTTACCCCATCTCTCATGGTGATGGTTAATTCTTTTTTTGAGTAATTGTTTACAAACCATACAGAATCAACGACTTGACTAAATCCTAAATAAGGAACAATACACAAAAGCAGCAATAGTTTTTTCATGGTTAAGTGTTTATTGAGTACTGTAAATTAAAAAAGATTCCTCGGTAAGGGGAATCTTTTTTAATATAATTATAAGTGTAATGTATTTACACTTTGGTTAGCTTAATCATATTGGTTGGTAAGTGCAAATGAACCGGGGTACTTCCAGTGTTTACTAATACATCGCCCTCTTTTATAAAACCACGTTCTTTTAAAATATTAATCTGGTCTTGAATCATATTGTCAATACCTTCTTCTTCATCATAATAGAATGCACGTACACCCCAGCTTAAGCTTAATTGGTTTACCAATGAACGTTCTTTGGTAAAGATGAATAATGGTGATGATGGGCGGTAACTACTAAGCATAAATGCTGTATAGCCGCTCTGAGTCATTCCTATTAAAGCATTTGCTTCTACGTCTTCTGCAATTTTACATGCATTGTAGCAAATGGCATCGCTATGGTAAGATGGTGAATGGGCTTGTGGTTTTAAATCGGCAGAACGATCGTAACGATATTCTTTCTTTTCTACTTCCATGATAATTTTACGCATAGTTTGAACAACCAATGCCGGGTGATTACCTGCTGCAGTTTCTCCGCTTAACATAACGGCATCTGCGCCTTCTAATACGGCATTTGCAACGTCGGTGATTTCAGAACGGTTTGGCTTAACACGATCAATCATGCTTTCCATCATTTGGGTAGCAACAATTACCGGTTTTGCACGGTGTAAACATTTTCTAATTAATTCTTTTTGAATTAAAGGTATTTTTTCAACTGGCAATTCTAC
>JAPLEL010000206.1:0-1084 GCA_026391415.1 Bacteroidota bacterium | reverse complement strand
TTGGTAATTCAACACCAAGGTCTCCGCGTGCAATCATAATAGCATCGCTCTCCACAATGATATCGCGAATATTTACAAGTGCTTCGGGCTTTTCAATTTTAGCAATGATTTTTGTTTTGCTATTCTTTTCATTTAATTTACCTCTTAACTTAACAATATCATCTACGCTTCTAACAAAACTTAAAGCCACCCAATCGCATTCTTGCTCTATAATAAATGCTAAATCAATTAAATCTTTTTCGGTAAGTGCTGGTAATGAAATTTTAGTATCAGGCAGGTTGATTCCTTTTTTTGAAGAAAGGTTTCCGCCTAATGTTACCAATACTTTCACGTCTCCATTGGTTTCAATCCCTACTACTTTTACTTCTATTTTTCCGTCATCAATCATAATGGTATTGCCCATTATAACATCACCAGCTAGGTTAGGATAAGAAACATAAATTTTTTCTAAGGTTCCAATACATTTTTGGTTGGTAAAAGTTAAAACATCACCTGCTTTTACATCTAATGAATTGTTCTCAATATCTCCAACGCGTAATTTTGGTCCTTGTAAGTCTGCAAGAATAGCAATATTTACAGGTTGTGTTTTATTGATTTTGTGAATATGTTGAATGATGGTTAATTTATCTTCGTGACTTCCGTGAGAAAAGTTTAAGCGAAAAATATTAACACCAGCATTTACTAAGTCTAATAACTGATCGTAAGAATCACATGCAGGACCTACTGTTGCTACAATTTTAGTGCGGTGGTTAACGTGGTCAACTCCGGCCTTTTTATCCATTTCTTTGTGTAGGTACTTATCGATATTCTTTGACATAGTTTCTATTTTTTTAACAGGGGGGTAACAGATTAGTGTATTTTATTTCAATGGATTAGCTAGCCAATATTTTTACAATCTTCATCCATTCTTGGCCTATTTTTTGTTTTTCTTTCACTGCTTTATCTAAAGGTGTGTAGTGTATTTTATTATTTACCACACCTACCATAACATTATTTCTACCAATGATTAAACTCTCCACTGCATAATAACCCATATGGCTTGCTATTAATCTGTCTTGGCAAGAAGGCGAACCACCACGTTGAA
>JAPLEL010000029.1 GCA_026391415.1 Bacteroidota bacterium | reverse complement strand
ATCTTTTAAGCCTTGTACCATACATTTTGCTAATTCATAAGCACCATAAGTATTAAAATGGGTATCATCCTTTAGTTCTAAAGTTTGTAAGGGAAAACTATTAGCAGGATAATGCACAAATGCTTTTTTAGATGCCACAGGGCCCCATGCTTCATACAATGTTTTGCTAATGGCATTCATATCAATCATTGCAATGTTTTCTTCTTTAGCCGTTTCTCTCATAGCAGCTGGATAGTCGCCAAGTGTATTGGTGATTTTTCCTGCAGAATCAAAACTCCTACGATTCATTGAAGTTACTAAAAATGGAATTCCACCTTTTTCTTTTACGGCATTGATGAATTTTTTCAATAATGTTTTATAACTAGTAAAAGCACCAATGCCAGGTCCTTTTTGTTTTTGATCGTTGTGCGCAAATTCAATAAATAAATAATCGCCTTTTTTTAGCAAGCTTAATAGTTTTTCTAAACGTTTTTCACCCAAGAAACTATTGAGTGTTTCTCCAGACTCTGCATAATTAGCAATGGAAATTTCTGATGGTTTAAAAAACCTTGGAATCATTTGCCCCCATGAAGCCCAGGGCTCACGGTCTTGGTCTACAACTGTAGAATTGCCGGCTAAAAAAATAGTAATGGCCGAATTGTTCGGTTTAATTTCTAGGCCTGTTATTTTAGGGCTAGCATTATTAAATTCAAGGGTTAATAAATTATCCCAGTGTAGGTAATCCGATTCAGAAACAGTAGGTCTTGATTTTAATTTTACTTTTCCGGTTACTACGCCATTTTCATTTCTAATTAAACTGTCTTTAATATGAATGGTAATCGTTTGCGTACTAAATTGCCCTTTATTAGTATGAATATTTTCTAGCATGAGTCGGCGACATTCAGTTCTAACTGTGGTAGTGCTTTCGCCCTCCGCATCCCCAAAATGAATGGTTACATCGTAATTGCCATCAGGTACTTTTACTGAAAAATAAAATGGTTTTGTGCTTGTGCAATAATCGGCATCAAGTAAGTTTTTTCCGCCTCGGTTCACACCAATAATTTCGGCATCACCAGAAAATCCAAAACCAGTACTTGCACTATATTTATTTGTTGGCAAAACTTTTGTATAGCCTTTTGCAGCTTTACCTGTTCCAAAATCAAATTTAAATAGGGGTGTATTATTTTGTGCACTTGCTAAAAATGCAATCAATAATAAAGGAGAAAAAAGCATACGATGTTTCATGATATTCATTTGTGGGGGAAAATTATTTTTCTTCTAATTGTAAGGCACTATCATTTAAATAGTAATGGTATTTTTTAATTAAGTCTAATACTTCTGCACCTGCTAATAATACTGGACCATAGCCATGAGCCGCATATATATTGGTTGGTCGATAATAATAAAATGCAGGATCAAAAGCCATTCCAGTTCCAACACAGGTTCCTTCAATTTGACCTGCAGTTGTAACTTTTGTTGCTACTGCATTCCAAGCCAATAAAACAGCAGGGCCATAAGTTTTTGGATTGATCCATCCTTTGTTTATGGCATGTGCCATACAATAAGCATAAATAGCCGTTGCAGAAGTTTCTAAATAGCTGTCTTGTTTGTCAAGTAATTGGTGCCAAAATCCAGTGCCAGATTGAAAACTAGTAATACCTTTTATATGTGCTTGAAGTAGTGCAATTATTTGTTTTCTGGAAGGATGGTTTTCTGGTAATACATCTAATAATTCAACAGTGGCTAATAATGCCCAACCATTGGCTCGTGCCCACCTGAATTCTGGATGCGCTTCCATGCTTTCTACCCAGCCGTGCATGTATAGATTAACCGATGGATTAAACATCCTACTAGAAAATTGAAGGATTTGTTTTACTGCATCATCCGTATATTTTTTATTGCCAGTTAATTTACCCATTTGCGCTAAAGCGGGGATGCTCATAAACATATCATCTAACCAAATGGTATTTTTTAATGGACGATTTCTGGCCATTGTGCCATCAGCTAGTCGATATTCTCTGTTGCTAATAAAATCAATATAATTATTAATAACAGGTGTTACTTCTTTGCTATTTAATAATGGCAAGGCTTTTATCATTGATGCACAAATTGCTCCTGCATCATCTAATGCATGTGGATCTAATAATTGTTTTAGTGGATTCTTTACTTGAGGATATTGTTTTAATTGCTCCTTAAAATATGGTGCTACATTAGCTAAAAACGATAAGCGTTTAGTAGTATATTCTGTAAATTTATTATCGCCAGTTGCTTGTCCTGCTTTAAGCATGCCAGCATATGTAACACCCCATTCGTAACTAGTTAATCGAAAGTCTCCGGGTTGTAAAATTAAATTGGTATCTATTGCTTGTAATGTATTTGATATGGCGCCTGTTTTTTTATTTTGTAAACTAGCAAAAGTATGTGCGTCTAAATACCTGTATACGCTGTTTAACACCAACTGAATGCTTTCTTTACTTGGGGCACTATAACTAACAGGATAATTTGGCTGCAAAGCATGTAAGGGCGTATTGCTATCATTCATTTTTACAGTTGGCTGTTGTGCAAAAACGGCGCTTAATTGAAAACAAAGCAATACGATACAGTATAATTGTAGTGTATAAAATTTCATAAAAATAAATTTATAAGGAAGCTCTAAGTGTTAGATAAAAGGGTATTTCAATATGCGATGGGGTTTCTCCTAATACCATTTTCGCAGCCATTGTTCCCATCATTTGAAAATCGGTAGAAATTGTAGTAATGCCTTTTAAAATAATTTTTTTCATAGGAGTTTCATTGTAAGAAATTAAGCCAACATTTTTTCCAACCTTTAATTTAGTGGCTAATATTTTTTCAATAAGTACTACCAAATCGTTTTCCATCAAATTAATATAGGCTTCACCATCTTTAATGGGTTCATTGGCTATATTATGCACAACATGCGCATTAAATGCATACTGTTGACAGAATCGATTAAACCCTTTTAATATTTCTTGTGGAAAATAAGTGTATTCAGGAAAAATAATTTTTAAAGTATGGTATTTACTCAATTGTGTTAAGCACTGTTCTAGTGCATTGTAAATATCTTTTTCAAAATTCTCATACACCGCTCTGTAGTTGCCATTTACGCCTGGCACAAGTTTGTCCATTAGTATCAATTTTTCTTTTGGAATTTCATTGATAATTTCATGGGCATTTTCACCACCTTCCATAAAATGCGGAATGATTACAAAATGCGTGTAATCATCCTTACTATTTGTCAATAGTTTTTTAAAGATGGCAAAGTCGTTGTTGTAAATATAAAAATCAATACTTGCTACTTCGCCAAGCGCTTCAACAAATGTGTCGTAAATTATTTTTTTGTGGGCACTTAGTTTATTAAAAATTAAAAATATTTTTAGGCGCTGATTAACTGCTACATTTTTAACAAAATAACCTTTGCCAGGTACAGATCCTAATACGCCAATTTTTTTGAGGTGTTTGTATCCTTTTTCTGCCGTATCTCTTGAAATTTCAAATTCAAAACTCAATTCATTGATAGAAGGAAGAATTTCGTCTTTTTTAATTTTACCTTCTGTAATGGCTTTTACAATTGAGTTAGCCAATTGCAAATACTTTGGCGTTGCCGAGTAATAGTCAATAAAAAGGTGCTTAAATATGGAAGCTTTTTTCATTAGGCTATACCTTTTTATTGTTGGGAGTGCATATTAGCGATAAATCTACGTAATTACCTACAAAAAAGCATGATAGCGCATGATAGTGAACTAATAGTAAGCATTATATTTATACTATTAAAACAGTAAAATCACATAATAACGCTAAATACAATGGAAAGAGTTGCTTTTAAAATGAAAATGTTTGCAGGATTTGAAGCAGAATACTTAAAAAGGCACAATGAAATTTGGCCTGAATTGGTTGCACTAATAAAACAAACGGGCATTAGCGAGTATTCTATTTTTTTAGACAAAGAAACCTTGAGCCTATTTGGGGTATTAAAAGCAGAAAAAGCTGCTGCACTTAATGATTTACCTAACCATCCTGTGATGCAAAAATGGTGGTTACATATGAGAGATATTATGGAAACCAATCCAGACAATTCGCCTTTAAGTATACCATTAACAGAAGTGTTTTATCTTCCTTAATAAATTTGGCTAAAAAAAATCGATTTACAAGTTCCCAATT
>JAPLEL010000214.1 GCA_026391415.1 Bacteroidota bacterium | reverse complement strand
AGGATAAAATTTGGCTTATTATGATTGGTTTAATAGAAAAAGAGTATGGGTTTTCAAAAAAAGAATCCATTTTAAGCCATATAGGTGAAGGTTTGATCAACCAAACCTGGCTGTTAATGCATAAAGGGGATTCCTATATCTTTCAAAGAATAAATGACAATGTTTTCCATAACCCTTCTGATATTGCCGAAAACATTCATGCACTTAAAGAATTTTTCAATACTAATTTCCCTGATTATTTATTTGTAAAAACAATTCAAACACTCGATAAAAAAGAAATTGTATTTCATCCTTCGGAAGGATATTGTAGGATGTTTGAATTTGTAATAGGTTCAAAAACATTTAATACGCTACAGAATAGCCAACTTGCATTTGAAGGTGCCAAGCAATTTGGAAGATTCACGAAAAATTTAAGCAAATTTGATGTTTCAAAACTGCATATAACACTAGTAGACTTCCACAACCTTAGTTTAAGATACCAGCAATTTGAAACAGCGCTGAACAAAGGGAATGCCAACAGAATTAACGCATGTGCTGAAGCAATTGAATTCATTGAATCACAAAAAAGCATTGTGGATGAATTCGACAAAATTAAAACTAATTCAAATTTTAAAAAAAGGGTTACACACCACGATACAAAAATTAGCAATGTACTCTTTGATGCAAACAACAAAGGACTTTGTGTAATAGATTTAGATACGGTAATGCCTGGCTATTTTATTAGTGATGTTGGAGATATGCTTAGAACTTATTTGTCGCCAGTAAGTGAAGAAGAAGCAGACTTTTCAAAAATAGAAATTCGTGAAGACTATTTTCAAGCCATTTTAGAAGGCTATATCAGTGAAATGAAAAATGAATTGAGTGACGAAGAGAAATGTTATTTTGTTTATGCAGGCAAGTTTATGATATACATGCAAGCTTTACGATTTATTACAGATTACTTTAACAACGATATTTATTACGGTTCAAAATACGAAGGACAAAATTTAGTAAGAGCCAATAACCAATTGGTTTTACTGAAATTACTACTTTCCAAAGAGCAAGCCTTAGAATTAAGGGTAAATCAATACGTAGAAAAATCTGGCGTATAATTATTACACGCCAGAATAGTTACTATTTTACACTCTCCTATTTTACAATTGCGATTTCTTTATTTCTACTGCGTACACATTTTCTGTGCCTTCAAAATTAGCTCTAAAAATAACCCACTTCCCATCAGGACTAATATGCACATTAGGTTCTAATTTATATTTATGGTACTTCATATTTACCAATTTTTCAGACACCAATTTATTTCCTTGTATACTAAAATAATTAATCCATTGGCCATCTTTTGATTTTGCAACTGCTCCTGGATCTCCACCATCACCTGCAAAATTCTTTTCATCGACAGAGGAAGTATAGTGTACAGACCAATCATCACGCGCTACTTGGTACTTAATTTCTTTTCCTGTAGTTACATTGGTTCCAGAAACAAAAAAGTTAACGCCTCTTGGTTGTTGCAAATCGTACCATATTATTTTTCCGTCTGCGCCAAACCACTCATGTCCTGCAATTTCCATATCCATGGTTCTTTTGTGCATAATTTTTACTGCTTGAGTTGTAACATCAATTGTCCAAATACGGTCTACTTTATGCCATGGGCCTTCGTGACAGAACATTAATAAATTAGGATCTATACTAGAAAACTGCACATGGTTTAACCAAGCACTATCAGTAAATATTTTCTTTAATTCTTTTGTTTTAATATTAATAGTAAACAATGTTTTTGGCAATTTTGCCTCATAAATAATATTGAAATAATCTTTCTTTTCAGGATTTTTTTTATACAATTCGGCTTCTGCCTCACTTGCTTTAGAACCAGATAACAATGTTCCGTTGGCATTAACAGTGGTTATGCTTGCTTTAAAATCTTGAGGAAACACATACACCAAGGTTTCTTTTTTGGTGTTTACATTTACAGAAAAGACACTGTCTTTTACTTGATAGAAAACTTCTTTTGTTTTAGCACATACAATCTCTCCATTCATGGGTAATGGATGGTATGTTAATTGCTCTAATTGTAAAGTAGACAAGTCTACGGTATATAACTGCTTGTCTTTTATATTCAGGTTATAGGTTTCCTGTTTTTTCATATCAGTAGCTTCTCCCCCTTTTTGTTTACCACTACTATAGAACACCATTTTGTTTCCAACAAAAGGATTGTTGTGAAAATAAAAACTCACATTACTCCCCTCTTTACGAGAAATATTCACCACTTTATGATGGGTACTTTTATCAATCCATTCTTCTGGCATTTTTTGCCCACCAGTTTCAAGTACTTGCTGCGCTTGGCTTACTAGCGTTATTAAAAAACAAATGGATACTATGATTTTTTTTTTGATTTGCATATAATTAATTGAATAAATGAATTTGCAATTTTACAGGCCTATTCTAAAGTTATTATAGATAAAATAGGCTTCTATCCTGTTCCGTCCTGTATATAAACGAAACTAAATCTATAATTGAAGCCAATGGGTTGATTTTCAATTATTCAGAAAGGATTGTAAAATTCTGAATACCTGTAATTTCCGAATAAGAATGCTACATTTAAATCCGAAAAACGATTTACATGAACCATTGCCGATTAACATCAAATCCTATTAAATTTTTGATTTGCTTTTTAGCAATAGTTAGCTTGAGTTTTAATCAAACAAAATCTCAAGCACAATCAAGTACCAATTCAGATAGCATTCAACAAAAAATGCAATGGTTTGCAGATGCTAAATTGGGCATCTTTATTCACTGGGGAATTTATGCGGTTAATGGCATTGCAGAGTCATGGAGTTTTCATAATAAAGATATTTCGTATGCCGATTATATGAAACAATTAAATGGCTTCACGGCCAATAAATATGACCCAACAGCTTGGGCCGATATGATTAAAAAATCTGGTGCAAGATACGCAGTCATTACCACCAAACACCATGATGGCGTTGCATTGTGGGATACAAAAGAAAGTAAATTAAATGTTGTAGCATCAACTCCAGCCAAAAGAGATTTATTGGCGCCATTTTACCAAGCACTCAAAAAAAATGGCATAAAAGCTGGTGCTTATTTTTCATTACTAGATTGGAGCCATCCAGATTATCCTGGATTTTTAAAAGATAGTAGCCGATATGTTTTAAAAAATCATCCTGAAAAATGGACCCGTTTTCAATCGTTTTTAACGAATCAATTACAAGAAGTGATGCATAACTATCACCCAGATTTAATTTGGTTTGATGGAGACTGGGAGCATAGTGCACAAGAATGGGATGCTGTTGGAATTAGAAAAAGATTATTGGCCAACAATCCTAACCTTATTATCAATGGTAGACTAATGGGCTATGGCGATTATGAAACACCCGAACAAAATTTTCCAGTGACTAGGCCTCAATTTAAATGGTGGGAACTATGCATGACCACCAATAATAACTGGGGCTATCAACAAAGAGATACTGCTTGGAAAACACCTTATGAAATTATTAGCATTTTTGTTGATGCGGTTGCTAATGGCGGTAATTTATTATTAGATATTGGCCCAAAACCAGATGGTACTTTTCCTAAAGAACAAGTAACTATTTTATCGGAATTAGGCAAATGGAATGATCGAAACGGAGAAGCCATTTTTAATCAGTTAGGAGGCATTCCGCAAGGACATTTCTATGGCCCAACTACCATTTCTAAAGACAGTACTACTTTGTATTTATTTCTACAAGGTAAAACTAGTGGACCAGTAATGATTAAAGGATTAGATACAAAAATCAAGGAAGTTACAGTGCTTGGAAATAACACAAAACTATCACACAAAATTGTTGGAAAAATTTCTTGGAGTAGTGTTCCAGGGCTTATTTATATTGATGTTCCAACAACTATATTAGACAAATATATTACTGTACTAAAACTAACACTCGATAAGCCTATAAAGCTTTATAGAGGCAAAGGTGGATTGTAATTTATTCTATTGTAAACCAAGTATAAGATTCAGGTGCTATTGTAAAATTTAGCAATACCTCGTAGTTTCTATTTAGTGATTTTACAACCGAATGAAGTCCTCGTTCTGCAATAGTTACTTTACCTGTTAATCCTGTATAATACAGTGGCAGTTTAATGCTACGCATGATTGACTCTTTCAATGGATTATACAACATCACCAAACCTTTTGTTTTTAAAGTTGGATTAACATGCAAAATGCCATCATAGTCTCTACCATCTGCTCTACGCAAATGAATAATATCACTATTTAAAATAGATCGGTATTGTTTATACCAACTAATCACTTTAGAAACCATTTGTTTGGTTGATTCTGTATCGTATAATCTTGGACCTCTATAACAGGCTTGCACACCTGATCCATAGTATTGCATCATCAACTGCTCATAATCTTTTAAGTGCTCGTTAAGTGGCTCTAAAATAGCTTCTTTGCCACCGCCCTGGTACTTTGTTAATGGAACGAATCCCCAACCCATAGAGGGTATCATATTCCAAGTGCCATCATAAATATTTTGACGGTTGAGTATCATTTGATTTTCACGTGGCAATGAAAAATTTACTTCTCTGTAACCAATTCCAATTTTATTAGTCCCGTCTAAGAAATACCAATCGGGCGCATTTATATATACACCATGTTCGTTTAACCAATGGTATAATTCTTTTTGAATTTCCATTTGTTTCCACTGACTGTCATCTAATCCTATGTGGCCTGGATGTACTTTAGACGCACAAACATCTCCCGGAAAAGGGCCATCATTTTCCCAAATATCAAAACCCGTTTGTGCAAAAAAGTATTTTATTTTATCACGATAATTTAATCCCCATTTACTACCAAAGCAAGGAGCGTTTCCAAAAAAAGCACCACCTGGCTTTCCTGTTTTTGCACTAACCACATCGTCTTCATCACTGATGCGCCTGCTACTAAACAGAGAATATCCGCCAATAGCAATGCCTTTACTATGGGCA
Organism: Bacteroidota bacterium; assembly: GCA_026391415.1. Lineage (GTDB taxonomy): Bacteria > Bacteroidota > Bacteroidia > Chitinophagales > Chitinophagaceae > Sediminibacterium. The sequence goes on along the minus strand of JAPLEL010000214.1, from coordinate 1,665 downwards.
TAAGCAGTATTCTTTTTCCAACGAGCAATATTTACTGCACTGGTATCTTCCATATTAATATGGCTCCCAAAACTTAAAATCAACGCTTCGTATCCTGTTGCTACACATTGGTCAATTGCAGTGCGCACTTGGTCATCGTTACGGCTTACAAGGTGCATGAATATTGGATTTGCAGTTGTCCAAGGAGCAATACAACGATACATTTTTTTAATGGCTAATCCTCGTCGTTCTCTGTCGTAACTATCCATCAACAATTCATGTGTCCGAACAGAATTCATTTTTTGACCAACAGGAAATTCAATGCCTAAAGCTTTTTCTGGAAAAACTTCTAACAAACAAGGTGTTCTATAATTGTAATTTACTTGAGAGGTATAAGTAGTATCAACCAACCAATGGGTTGTTTGATCACTTAAAGGATAACGCATGGCATTATTGAAAGCATAATTCGTTTCAATATATATACCTTCTGGTACTTTCATGCCAGATGCAGGCTCCAATACTGGATTAGACTCATAAACACCATTGGTTAACGGCACTTTGTCTGAAGCGCCTACTACAGCACTTTCTTCTTCTACCGCAGCTAGAATTTCACTTGTTACACGATTAATTTTTACAGACTTAGCAGATGCATTGTCAACAGAAACCCATTTTACTATTAAGGGTATGCCATCATACAATTCATAATTAACCGTAACGGTAATTCCTTTTAATGCAATTGATGTACCAGTATAAATAAATGAAATTAATTTTCCTTTGGGCTGTTTGGTATTGCTAGCCCATCCTTTTGGTTGCCATTTTAAATAAGGGCTAAGTGCTTGAACTTTGTAAGATGAAAATTCAAATCCAGTTACTGTAGATTGAAAATTATTGATCCAATCTGTTAATAAATACGCTTTTTCTTTTTGACCTGTCAGACCACCAATTTCATAAGAAACACCATTAATATTTACGCGCGCTTCTGGCGTAATAGCACGCAATAATTGCTGGCCATTAATTAAATTTTTATAATCAACGCAAGCAACTGATGGCGTAATTCTAAATACCCTTTTTAATAATCCGTTTGATAGAATTAATTCTTTTTTATTAGCACCTGTATATACCTGTGCAGTATAATTATCAGCACTTAAAATCCAATCTGTACTTGGTAATTTTTCTTTACTAGATTCCCAAACAGGTAAATTATTGGTTTGTGCATGAACTGATAAAAAGCTTAAAAAGAAAACAAAAAGAATACTTATTTTATTAATCATACTATTAATATACAATTACTTCACTTAAGAAGAACCAACCAGGCTGGCCTTTTCCTGGGTGCCATGAAGGTATTTTTTTAACAGGTTTCCCTTGTAATTTTAAATACCTTAGTTGCGTTGTATTAAATTTCAACGACAACAAATCGCCTTCTCTTCTTAATATTAATTTTTGTGGCTGTTCCGGCCTAATTGTTTGTAACTCTTTCCAGTTCTTATTATCATTGCTACCCCATAGTGTTAAAAAAACTGGCGGAAATACAAATGATCGTAAAAAATATAAAGAATTCACTTTTACTTCCGAAACGGGTTTGGCTTCGCCTAAATCAAAAACAATAATGGCATCGTTCTTTTGAAAACCAACCCAATTAGTATTAAAATCTCTAGGATCTGCTAAGTCTAAATCATTTAAAAGCTT
>JAPLEL010000161.1 GCA_026391415.1 Bacteroidota bacterium | reverse complement strand
GAAAGTGAAGTCGCAAAGCCGGCAGATACCGTAATGTGGGGAACATCAATTTGGGACCGTGATGGAGCTGGCAGTCCAACCGGCGGCGGAAACTGGGTAATTGAAACCCCATGTTGGGAAGATGCAAACAATCGACCGCTTCGACCACTCAGCCAATTCCACCCTACGACTGGTGATGGATCTCTCTGGAGCTACGGAACAGGTTGGGCAAACAACGCAACATCGTGGTTAGTCTATGGGGGGCTGTGGCCTTTCTACAACCAAATAAGTCTCAGCAACCTTGGACCTGGTCTGAAAGATGGCCACGTAATCATTGGATTTGCCGATACCCACGTAAAGTCCAAACCAGTCAACTCACTCACAGCAGGCTGCCAAGCTTATGGAACAGGTCAGTTTAAGGGCAATGTAACCGATACAGAAAAGTTCATCTGGGACCTCGACTAATGGCAAAACTACTTCAATCACTACTCATCGCCGCACTACTACTGGTAGCAATCGGATGTTCTGGTGAAGAGAAACAAGCTGATGGTGGAATGCAATCACAACTCGAAGAAGCAGCAAAAGCGGCTAAAACCGAGCCAGGTGGAGTAACTGATCGCAAGTCACGACTTGATGTCAAATCAGCCCCGCCAATAAACGGAGCAACTCCTGCCGATGCAAATGCACCAGCAACGAATGCTCCAGCAACAAATGCACCTGCAGAAGAAGCAAACGCTCCCAAAAAGTAGCGAATCAGCAAGAATCCTATAAAAGGTGTACGCAAGTCCCTCGCAATTGTGCGAGGGACTTTTATTTTAGGTGCTACACACGTGTATCCCACAAAGTTGTGGGAGCGTCTTCAAGAAGATTAAACTTGGCTCCCCAACCACGCAAACGAGTTCAATTCGCAAGAATCTGTTGACAACTGTTGACAAAACAACCATCACTAAATCTTATAACAGGATTTGTAGTAAATCAGGTGCAACAACATTTACCTGGTGCAAAACAAATTAGTACAAAACCATCTCACGACTTTATTGTCAATTGGTTTATTCAAACAATTGAACACAATCAATATCCTTTTACAACACTAGTAGCTATTTGCAGTTTAACTATATTGTTCTTAGCCATAACAAGGGGAGTACTCATGTTTTTTATGCGTCAAACCATTATTGTTATGAGTAGGCATATTGAGTTTGACCAAAAAAATCAAATCTATCAACACTACCAACAGCTAGATACAAATTTTTACAAAACCAATAGTACCGGCGATTTAATGAATCGTATGTCTGAAGATGTAAGTAGGGTAAGAATGTATACTGGCCCTGCAGTGATGTATTTAATAAACTTAGTTGCACTAATTGGCTTTTGTGTTGTAAGTATGCTTAGAAAAGATGTACAGTTAACATTATATGTGTTAGCACCATTACCCATTTTAGCCATAACCATCTATATTATTAATAGTGTCATTAATAAAAAAAGCGAATTGATTCAATCCTTGCTTTCTGATTTAACCACCAATGCCCAAGAGTCCTTTTCAGGCATACGTGTGATTAAATCTTTTGTTCAAGAAAAAGCCATGTTAGGATTTTTTAAGAAAAATAGTGAATCCTATAAAACTCAAGCCATTGAACTAGCAAAAGTAGAAGCAATCTATTTTCCTAGTATGGCCTTATTAATAGGACTCAGTACATTGGTAACTATTTACATTGGAGGCGTTCAGGCATTACATGATACAAGTAAACTTGGCTTAATTGTTGAGTTTGTGATTTATATAAATATGCTGACTTTTCCAGTAAGTGCTATTGGTTGGACTGCTAGTATGATTCAAAGAGCAGCAGCTTCTCAAAAAAGATTGAATGAATTTTTAAATACCAAACCAGTCATTCAAAATCATCCTTCAATTATACCATCCACAGTAACAGGAGATATTGTATTTAATCATATTAGTTTTACTTATCCGCATACAGGAATAAAAGCCATTCAAGACCTTAATTTAGAAATTAAAAAAGGTACTAAGGTATTGGTATTGGGTAGAACAGGTAGTGGAAAATCAACCCTAGCGCAGCTTTTACTTCGATTCTATGACCCTTCAAATGGAAAGATAACAATAGGGGGCACTGATATAAAACAGATAGACATAAACAATCTTCGAGAAAAAATTAGTTATGTTCAACAAGATGTTTTTCTATTTAGCGATACGGTTGCTGGAAATATCAGTTTTGGATTAGCATCATTGGCCTCAAAAGAAACCATTGAGCGTGCAGCCAAATTTGCAAGCGTACACCAAGAAATTCTTGGTTTTGAAAAAGGGTATGATACTTTAATAGGAGAGCGCGGTGTTACGCTAAGCGGAGGACAAAAACAGCGTATTTCAATAGCAAGGGCTTTAATTAAAGATCCTGAAATTGTTGTATTCGACGACTGTTTAAGTGCTGTAGATGCAAAAACCGAGTTTGAAATATTAAGCAGCTTAAACAAATATCTACACGAAAAAACCGCTATAATAATTACCCATCGCATCTTTTCAACTTTTAGATTTGATACAATCATTGTATTAGAAAATGGGGCAATTATTGAAAAAGGCAATCACGAAGACCTCTTATTATTAAATGGTTATTACGCAGAATTGTATCGTATGCAACTCACTGAATTAACTGATTCTAGCCTTTAAACAGATAAAATGGCTGAATCTTAAAACATAATTGTTGGAAATTTTGGTAATTCTGAAACAATCCTAT
>JAPLEL010000152.1 GCA_026391415.1 Bacteroidota bacterium | reverse complement strand
TCATTCAAAACCATTCTCAAATCTGAGGATGGTTTTTTTATTTTAATGTTGATCCTTCTTAAAATATCAGTAGGCTGTATCATTTAATCAGGTTCCGATAATTCCATTCTTTAATATATGTTCACCCCTGTTTTCCCTCTAAAAACACAAAACCTGGCCCGGAGTCTACATCTTAACTACTTTAAATTGTTGTAGTATCTTTTGATCGTTTGAGGTAACTCTGATAATATAAGTACCGCCCGATAATTGACCTAAAGCAATTCTACTGCCTGCAATTAAATTAGGTTGACTCGCCACCTTAGTTCCTGTAGCAACATCAAAAACTTCAATATTTAATCGCTGATACCCCTTCACAATAAAGTCAAAATTCAGTTGATTGATAAATGGATTAGGCGCTAATTTAATGTATTCATCTTTGCTTAGATTGATAATATCGGTTACTAAATAATAGTAAGCGGCACTCATTACACTGGTACAACCATTGGTGGTTGTTTTTGCCGTGTAAGAACCAGCAGCTGTTGGTTTATACTTTTGGGCAGTATCGGTAATCGCAGAACCATCTTTATACCAAGTTGTAGCTGCTGCACCGGATAATAAGAAGTTAGCAGTATCTCTTGATAAGGTAGGAGCAGAAGGGATACTATATTTTTTTATTTGAACAGTGTCTGATGAAATCACACATCCTAAACTATCTGTTCTTGTAACAAATAATTTAGTGCTATCCGTAAATGTTTTATTACTCACGTTTGTTAAATCACTCTTGGTGCCATAATACCATTTTAATGAATCGCCTTTATTTATGTTTATAATGGATAGTTTTAAAGTGTCCCCAGAACAGAAAGAGAATTTGGATGTGTTGAAGGCAGGTTTTGTGTTTTCACAAGGAACCATAAGAAAACCTGGCCTGAAATTATAATTTAGGAATGAATTTTGTGAAATCCTACCTCTGATATTTTTTAAACTATCATTATATATTTCACCTTCATACATTTCCACAGACTGTTTTTGGGTGCCTGTAATAAAAACTGGTTTTGAAATTCCTTTTATAAAGTAGGGTACTATTTGGTTGCCTAAAGCAAGATTAAATCCACCTATATTTATATTTTTTTTCTTAAACTCGTGGTAAACATTTTGACTTACCGTGTCCGAAAAAAACAAACCAAGTGATTTTAATTCAAAAGAGCCTTTTTTGTTTTTAAAATAGACCGTAGAGTCTATCCCTTGAAAGCCAAAATATCCGCAACCCTGCGGGGATTTAGTAGTACAACCGTTATCGCCTGTAATTGGATAAATATCTATTAATCCATCGTTATCAAGGTCAATTAATTTAAATTGTCTGTTACTATAAAACAAATTCTCATTTAATTTAGTAGGGAAGAAATTTTTTGTAACATCCGAAAACTTACCATCTTTATAAGTAGTAATTTTAAATACTGACTTAATCTTATTGTTATCAATGGCACTGTGGTCACCTGATCCGTTTGAAAAAAGAGAAATAATTTCAGGATTTCCGTCATTATCTAAATCATTAATTTGAACATCGCTAGCCCTTAATCCATTTTTTTCTATAGGTAATTCTCGATGACTTATTATATTCACAACCGAGTTATTATTAAATTTTCCATTTTCATTCATACATACGAAAAGATTTCCATTTTGACTTATGTACCATTCAACTTGGGATGAAAACACGAAATCTTTATATCCGTCTTTATTGAAATCGTATGCAGCTAAGTTAAAGGGCCCTTCATTTACTTGTAAAGTATCTCTTTCCAAAATAGGATAAGTAACACTCATCTTATTTCCTTTGTTTTCCCAAAATTGAAAAGTTTTACCTTCTCCTCTTTCGGCTAAAACAAGGTCGTTTTTCCCGTCATTATTCCAATCAAAAGACAATGCGCCAAAATAAGATTTCAAAAGTAGGGTATCTAAGTATCCAATAGAATCTATTAGTTTTCCATTATTTGAAATTAAAACATTGGGTCTTCTAGCATAATATTTAGAAGAGTCAATATCAATTTTATTTCTCATGCCAATATTATAGTATGCCGATTGTGGATTATAATGAAATGGTTCACCAGTAAATATTAAATCATTAACGCCGTCACCATTAAGATCGGAAACAGTATTTATTCCATCGTCTCTAATTATAAAAATAGAATCTCTTACATATTGTTTAGTATCCTTCTTGTATATAAAATTCCCTTGGTTTATAAATATTTCGAAGGTAGACACTTCATATCCTGAATTGCCTGAGTTGCCCCCTTGAGGATATTTGGTTTTCGTTGAATAAAAATCTATTAATGTATCCTTATTAATATAAGCAGGAATTACAACGCCAAATCCAACCTGACTCGGTTCTGTAAATGGCACAATATTTCTAAAATAATAACCATTTACTGCCATTGGTTTAAACTTGGAGTAATCTTGTGCAGTTGCAGTAATTTGAAATATAACCAATAATAATATCCCCAAAGCGAAGAGTACTCTTTTCATAATTTAAGTTATTAAATAACCTTTGGGGGTATTCAAATGTATGATTTAAACAACAATTAATCAGGTTCCGATAATTCCACCCTTTCACCTCCATTCACCACTGTTTTCCCTCAAAAAACACAAAACTTGGCCCAAACTTGGCCCGAATAAAAAAGGGTCTACGCTTTTAACAGCATAAACCCTTGATAATGTTGCCTTTCGGCTGTGGGCCCACCTGGGCATGATCCAGGGACCTCCTGATTATGAGTCGCAAATATAGGTCCTTCCCCATATAGGCAAAATAAGCTATAATTAACTGAAAATCAATTTTGTATATTATCTTCAAAGATAACATATGACTCTTTGTATTGTCCTTTTAGTTACATTTGTGGTGCAAATTTTGGTGCTCAAATTAACCCCCTGATCATTTTATGATTCAACCTACACTCTCTTTCTTATGTGACACAAGACGTCTATTAAAAGATGGTACTTGCCCAATCAAATTAACCGTGTATTGCCTTGGAACTAAGAAGCGTTATGCTACCCCTTTTAATTTATCCCAGTATGATTACAAAAGAATTGAAGCATCTAATCTAAGGGATGCTAATATTAAAAAATTAAAGACCCAGATGTATTCATGGCTGGCTGATCAAGAAGAGTTTGCCAAGTCAATACAACCTTTCAGTTTTACTGAATTTGATCTTTTGTATAACAAGGATAAAGTACAATTAAAAAAAGCAATCGCTAATGAAAGTGTTGAAGCCTTATATGATAGTTGTATTAAAGATTTAAAAAATCTAGGGCAAATATCTACATCTGATAATTATAACACCGCAAAGGTCTCCATTTTAAAATTCAAGAAGTATTTAAAGATTTCGCAAGTAACAGTAGATTTATTAAAGGCCTATGAAAAGTATATGGTAACAGATGGTAAATCTATTACAACAGTGGGTATCTATTTAAGATCGTTAAGAAGAATTTTTAATCTAGCTATTGAAGAGGGAATTATTGATGCAAGTAAATATCCATTTAGGAAATATAAAATACCTTCTCCTAGAAAATCAAAACGTTCCTTAAAGAAAGATGACTTAAAAAAAATCTTAAATCATAAGCCAAAGTTAGTGTCAGAACAAAAAGCACTAGACTATTGGATTTTTAGTTTCCTATGTAATGGAATGAACTTTAAGGATATTGCTTTATTGACCAATAAAAAAATCAACGGCGACTTTATTGAATTCTATAGATCAAAAACTGAGAATACAACAAGAGATGGCGCATTGCCAATTAAAGTACCAATATCTGACCGTATAAAGGAGATAATGGATAGGAGAAGGGTAAGCAAAGGGAAGCCAGAAGACTATATATTTCCAATATTAGAAAAAGGGATGGATCTAATACAAATAGAGAAGCGTATAAGTACGTTTATAAGAAACACTAATAAGGCTTTAAACGATATAGGAACTGAATTAGGCCTTCCTTTGAAATTAACTACCTATGTGGCGAGACACTGTTTTGCAACCATACAAAAGAACAATGGAGCTCCATTAATCTATATAAAAGAAGCATTAGGTCATTCTAATATAACTACCACCCAGGACTATTTCGGAAGTTTTGATGATGATAGCCTTAAAGCTATGCATGAAGGCTTGATGGTGGGTATGGATGAGTAATAACTAATCGTTCATCCATTTCTTAATGTCTGATAAGTAGAAATAGAGTCTACCAAATTTTCTATGATGGGGCATTTCGTTGTTATTACACTTCTTGTATAAGTGACTAACTGAAATGCCTAAAATTAAGGACATTTCTTTAACAGGAATTGGCTTTTCATTTTTAGCTGAAATTGACTGAAGGCTATTTAGTTCTGCAAAATGGGGTTCTAATTTCTCGTCTACGATTTTTTCTAAAAAAGGACGTAATGCAACTTCAAGTAGTTCCGGGTTCAGTAATGACATAATCTATTTTAGATACAATGTCACAAATGCTGTGCCTGTATTTAAAAGTGTTATTGACAAGAATAACAGGAAGGGGTAAACGAGCAATATTGTCAGATTAAAAGTTAATTAAGTAATAGTTGAATATTGTATTCTAAGATAACAGGCTATAAGTGACATGACAAATTATACTTTTTAATAATATTTTAAACTAACTTTACGACACCCCATTCAGTTATTTCTAGCTGCCTTAAATGAATTATTAAAATCATTAGTATGCATAGGGTATTCTTGTTTTTTTTATTATTGCTCAGTACTTCAATTTTATCAGCCCAATCAATTACACCCTATACCATAAATAATGGGGGTGGGTATTCCGGTTCCATGGAATGGAGTATTGGAGAATCTGTTTCTATTGCTAATTTTATTGCTTCAGGTTATTCTTTAAATACAGGGGTATTGCAACCCATGACAAGTATTGTTACTGCCATAAATGAATATGGACCAGTGGTTTTTGGGACTCAAATTACTATTGGCCCTAATCCCACTTCTAACTTGCTACACATTAAAGCAAGGTTTAATCAAGTGGGTAGTTTATCATTTCAGTTGATAGATGCTAAATCGACTATTGTGTTTACACAAGAAGTGGGAACTATATTCAGCAATTACTATAAAGATATTTTAATGGAAAATTATCCATCAGGCGTATTTTATATGAAGGTATATTTTAAATCAATTACAGGAAAAACTAAAACAGGCATTTACTGTAAACTAGTCAGACCTTAGTGGACATTTTATTAACAAAAAAAAATAGAAAAACTATGGAAAAGACTAAAGAAATAAGTCAATACATTAACTACCGAAACAAGCTTATTATTTTAGAAAATATTAAAAAATTTAAGTCAGTT
>JAPLEL010000248.1 GCA_026391415.1 Bacteroidota bacterium | reverse complement strand
TTAGCGCCATCTAAACTTACTACAGCACCGCCATCATCACACAAAATCATTCTTTTGCTATTTTTAGGATCGATCCATAAATCATGGTGATCTCCATGTTGTGTTCTAACTGCTGCAAAGGTTTTTCCGCCATCACTAGACACCATGAAATTTACATTGGGGCAATACACTTTATTTTCATCTGCTGGATCTACAAATACCTTGGTATAATACCAGGCACGTTGACGGATGTTATTGTCGCTGTTGACCAAATCCCAAGTTTTACCTGCATTTTCTGATACATATAAACCGCCGTCTTTGTTTTCAATTAAAGCATATAATTTATCTGTATTAGATTTTGCCACCGCAATAGCAGTAATACCCCATACCCCTTTTGGAAATCCTTTATTGGTTTTGATAGAAGTCCATGTTTCTCCACCATCCGTACTTTTGTATAAACCAGAGCCCGCTCCACCACTTTCCAAACTATAAGGGGTACGAATTAATTGCCATGTGCCTGCATACATTATTTCTGGATTGCTTGGATCTATCACTAAATCACTTGCTCCTGTTTGTTCATTGACATACAAAACTTTTTTCCAATTTTGTCCACCATCGATACTTTTAAATACGCCTCTTGTTTCGTTAGGTCCAAACAAATGACCCATCACTGCGGCCCAAACAATATCTGGATTTTTTGGATGTACAATAATTCTTACAATATGTCTAGCTTCTTTTAAGCCTAAATTTTTCCATGTTTTTCCGTCATCGGTTGATTTCCACATACCGCCCAAACCCTCACTCACATTACCTCTCATAGTCCCTTCACCTTCACCTACATACACTATTGATTCATTGGTAGGGGCTAAGGCAATGGCCCCAATGGTGCCACCAAAGAAACCATCAGAAATATTTTTCCAATTGCTTCCTGCATCCGTAGATTTCCAAACACCTCCGCCCGTAGCACCCATGTAAAAAGTATTGACATCAGTATAAGAACCTACGCCTGCGGCAGCCCTGCCGCCTCTGAATGGCCCAATCAATCTAAAGTTTTGTGCTTTTATAATTGGATCCTGTGACAAACTTGTTGTTACAGCAGGAGCTACTGCTTTTTTCTTTTGTGCTTCAACCTGATTGACAAAAATCAAAGTGCAAAATGCAACTCCGATCAATAGAAATTTTTTCATGGTTTTTATTTTATTGATTCATAATCTTTAAACTTAGCAATGGGCGTGGCTTCTACTAATTTTCTAAAATCAGCCCAATCTTTGGTAAAGAAATCATTGGCTTTAACAAGCACTGTTTGAATGGCTGTTTCGGCCTCTGCTAATTTTTTATCTTCTTGTTCACCAGGCATCGTATTTTTTCCCAAGATCAACATACTTGCATCTCTTATGATTGAAATTGGCGTTATTGCATCAACAGTTCCATATCCTTGCTTCTCTTGCTTTTTACCCATGATGAATTCACGCAAAGCTTTAGATTTTACACCAATAGCTTTGTGCGCTTTATTTAAAGTATCCAAGCCCTTGTCTTTTTTATCTTTCCACTCAGTTTTTAATTGTGTCAACAAAGCATCTATTTCATCCAATTGATCCAAGACATTATTGAACTTGTCAACACTTGGCTGATGCTTCGCCAATAATACATCCTGCTTTTTTACCACTTCGTTAATATTAGACAACCTGGCGTCGTCTTTCACTTCTATCCAAGTGGAATCTTTTTGATTGTTCGCAGTCACGACTACTTTGTATTTACCAGCCAAAACATCACGGCCTCTAAATTCTTTTTCTTCCTCTGGATCTGCAGCACCTGCTTCTTCCATCATTCTTCTTCCGCCTCCACCAGATTTTGGCATACCTGCAGCACGCTTACCTTTTTGTTCAAAACCCCAGTACTGTCTGTTAAAACCAGAATCAACTTTAAAACTTAGATTTCTAATCACAGAATCTTGCGCATCTTTAATTTGCACTTTCACTTTTTTAACGCTATCCATTATGTAAATCGTCAATGGATAACCTTTAGGACGATTGGTTCCATCATACATGCCCCAAGTACTCCATTCATAAGTGGCGTTTTTATAAGCAGCGTTGATAACCGCAGTAGGTGCTGATACAAAAAATGGTGCAGACTTCCCTTTGTTTTGTGCCAACTTACGCAATGGTTTAATATCGTCTAA
>JAPLEL010000168.1 GCA_026391415.1 Bacteroidota bacterium | reverse complement strand
ACTTCCTTTGCTTTTGATTTATAAACTGCTTCTGAAGTATATTGCGGTAAGTTTTTAATATTATTTTTATTTTAGATTTGAAGCATGGCAAAAAGCGGGTTAAAAAATGCAGGGGCAACTAAAAAGCCTAAAAGAATTTTAATTTCTCAACCACGGCCCGAAAGTGATAAATCTCCCTATTTTGATTTAGAGCGCAAACACCAAGTTGAGTTGGTATTTCATCCTTTTATTAAGTTAGAAGGGATAGCAGCACGCGATTTCCGCAAACAAAAAATAGATATTTTATATTTTACTGCCATTATTTTTACTAGTAGAAATGCCATTGACCATTTTTTCAGAACCTGCGAGGAAATGAAAATTTCTATTAGTCAAGACACTAAATATTTTTGTATCACCGAAGCCGTTGCCTTATACCTACAGAAATTTATTTTATATCGCAAACGAAAAGTATTTTATGGTGCTGATGGTAGCAATAAAAGCATGTTCGATGTAATCAATAAGCACAAGGAGAACGAAAAATTCTTGTATGTCTGCAGCGAAAACCAACAAGATAATGAGATAGTTACTTGGATGAAAAACAATAAATGCGAATTCCAATTAGGCTTTATGTATCGTTCTATTAGCAATGATATAACGCCTGTTATGGATCAAAAAAATTATGATATTATTTGCTTTTTTACCCCAAGTGGTGTAAGAAGTTTATTTGATAATGTACCTAATTTTCAACAAAACACAACTATTATAGGAGCTTTTGGTAGCAACACTTTAAAAGCAGTAGAAGAGGCAGGATTGCAACTTGAAATTATTGTACCATCCCCTCAAAAACCTAGTATGTGTGCAGCGCTTGACCATTTTTTAAGTCAGGCAGTTAGTGTTAAAAAATAATTTTTCTTTTATGCTGTATTTAATGGATGCTACAGCATCTTATTATTAAATCATTTGAAATATTTTTCAAGTGGTAAATAAATTCAGCCTACATTTTATCAATTCCGTATTCCTTCTAGCTATCTTGCTTTAATAACCAAGTGTTGATCATGAATTTTGCACATACCAATCAATTAATACACGAAACAAGTCCGTATTTATTGCAACATGCACATAATCCAGTAAACTGGTATCCCTGGGGCGATGAAGCATTGGATCGTGCAAAAAAAGAAGACAAACCCATTTTGGTAAGTATTGGTTACTCTGCTTGTCATTGGTGTCATGTAATGGAAAAAGAAAGTTTTGAAAACGAAGCCACGGCCAAGTTTATGAACGATCATTTTATTAATATTAAAATTGATAGAGAAGAACGGCCCGATTTAGACCATATTTACATGGATGCAGTGCAAGCCATGACAGGATCTGGCGGATGGCCGCTAAATGTTTTTTTAACGCCAACAGCTAAGCCTTTTTATGGTGGCACGTATTTTCCACCAGTTAAAGCCCATAACCGTGCAAGTTGGATAGACGTTTTAGAAGGGGTTCGATTAGGCTACCAAGACCGTAAGCACGAAATTTTTTCTCAAGCAGAAAACCTTACGGAACACCTTTTGTCCGCCAATAAATTTGGGATACAGGTTATTGGAAATAGTCAAGAAAATATTGATTTTGAGGAAGCGCAATTAATAACCATCTCTCAAAATTTACTAGAAAATGCAGATACAACCTGGGGTGGATTTGGACGCGCGCCAAAATTCCCCCAAACTTTTTCTATTCAGTTTTTATTGAGGCATTATCATTTTACAAAAGATGCATCCGCTTTAAAACAGGCATTATTAAGCCTTAATAAAATGATTGATGGGGGAATTTACGACCAACTTGGGGGAGGGTTTGCTAGATATAGCACTGACAATGAGTGGCTTGCGCCGCATTTTGAAAAAATGTTGTACGACAATGCATTGCTAGTTTGTGTGTTGTCAGAGGCTTATCAACTTACCCGAATTGAAAAGTATGCGCAAACGATTGAACAAACAATTGCATTTATTGAACGCGAATTATTAAGCGATGAAGGCGGGTTTTATAGTGCTTTAGATGCAGACAGTGAAGGCGTTGAGGGAAAATTTTATACCTGGTCTAAATTAGAAATAGATCAGTTTTTAGGTATAGAATCGGCCTGGTTTTGCGCCTATTACCAAGTGGAAGACCAAGGAAACTGGGAGCACACCAATATTCTTTGGGTTAATAATTCCATAGAGGAAACGGCCGAACTTTTAGGCATAAGTTCAGAATTATTGTCTGTTTCCCTCGAAAAATCTAAAAAAATAGTACTTGCAGAACGCGCAAAACGTATTCGACCAGCCACAGATGATAAAATTTTATTAGGATGGAACGCCCTTATGAATACCGCCTATTCAAAAGCCTATGCAGCCCTTGGATTGCCAGCGTATAAACAACGTGCCATTGATAATATGGCTTTTTTATCGTTAAAAATGGCCAAATCAGATGGTTCTTGGAACCATACTTATAAAAACAACCAAGCTAAATTGCCTGCATTTTTAGATGATTATGCCTATTTAATTCAAGCTTATATCCATTTACAAGAAATCACGGGTAATGGAGACTATCTTTTACAAGCAAAGGCGCTTACAGAAATGGTGATGACGCATTTTACCGAACCTGAAACCGGCTTTTTCTATTACACCCATGCACAGCAAACCGATGCTATCCTTCGAAAAAAAGAAGTGTATGATGGCGCAACTCCTAGTGGAAATGCCATAATGGCCTTGAATTTACACTATCTATCAATGATTTTTGATTTGAAAGAATGGGATTTGCAGGCTAGCAGGATGATTAATTCATTACAAAACGCAATTCTTAAGCATCCTGGTTCTTTTGGTGTTTGGGCCTCGCTTGTTCAAATTATACAGGCAGGCACAATTGAAATTGCTATTGTAGGTCTAGAAAGTAAAAACAACCTACTCCCTGTGTTAAATAAATATATTCCCAATAAAATAATTCAATCTACAGAAACTAATTCCAACATTTTCCCGTTATTGAGCAAGAAAGAGACCAAGGCAGAATTGGTGTTTTACAGCTGTAAAAACTATGCTTGTAAAACACCTTATTTTAATATTAAAGATTTTTTAGCAAATATGTAACAAACTATCCTTTAATTTGCTTCTCAATGACAGCGGTATAAAACCGTAAAACCTTTAATTGACCAAATTCAAGCACCATAAGTCTATTTCTACTCGAAAAAATTATTGGCAACAAATTCTATAATTAGGTTTTTTAGCCAATGAAACTCATATATTTGTTACTGTCATAAAAAATCATGCTAATCTGATGAAAGGGTATTTAATAATAATATTGGCGTTACTATCGCTTAGTTTGACTTCCTGCCTATTTTCAAAAGGGGGAAAGAAATCTGCTTTGCCAGATGATGGACAATTGCATGGGGTTGCTCCTGTTGCAAAACAAAGCATGAACAGACCAGTAAATATGGTATATGTTCAGCCAGGAACTTTCCATTTGGGTCCTAGTGATGAAGATATCAGCTATAATTTTACTACTAAAAATCGCCAAGTATCAATACCAGGTTTTTGGATGGATGCAACTGAAATTACCAATAACCAATACCGTCAGTTCGTAAAATGGACTAGGGATTCATTGGCATTTAAAATATTATTTGGACAAGGCATTAATAAAGATGACGATACAACAGCCGTTGATTGGAAAAAAGTAGCCACCATTAAATACGATAAAAACACTGTTGAAAAATTAAACGAACTAAATTTAGCGCCAGATAATCGTTTATTTGGAAGGGCTGATATCGACCCCAATAAATTAGTTTACAAAGTAATTTATCTTGATTTGCCATCAGCTGCAAAAAGAGAAAATGCTGGACATCCAATAAAAGAATTTATTGTAAAGAGAGACCAAAAAGTATATCCTGATACATTGGTTTGGATGAGAGATTTCTCCTATTCTTACAACTAACCAATGACTAAGGCTTATTACTCGCATCCTGCTTTTGGAAACTACCCTGTTGTGGGTGTTACTTGGAAACAAGCCACTGCATTTTGTAACTGGCGCAGCCATATTCAAACAAGTTATTTAGAAAGGAAAAAAATGGCTGTTGAAGGAGATTATCGTTTACCAAGCGAAGCAGAGTGGGAATATGCTGCCAGAGGTGGTCGAACCAATTCAATGTATCCTTGGGGTAATCCATATATAAGAAATAAAAAAGGTTGTTTACTTGCCAACTTTAAACCTGGTCGTGGTAACTATGCAGAAGATGGTGGCTTTTATACTGTTCGTGCCGATGCATATTGGGCTAATGATTATGGTTTATACAATATGGCAGGAAATGTTGCAGAGTGGACCAACTCTTATTTTTACGAAGGTGCGTATAACTTTATTAGTGATATGAGTCCGGATATTCGTTTAGATGCAAAAGATTCAGATCCTCCTCGCATGAAACGAAAAGTAGTTCGTGGTGGAAGTTGGAAAGATGTAGGATTTTTCTTACAAGTTAGTACACGCAATTACGAATACCAAGACACGGCAAAATCTTATATCGGGTTTCGTTGTGTAATCGATTTGGCTCCTAAAATGAGAAAATAGTTAATCAATACAAATAATAATCAATTTTAAAATCAAACTCAACCCATCATGGCAAAAGGTGTATCTCCAACAGTAATGCGCGCAGTAAATGTTTTTGTGTGCACAGGTGCTTCAGTAGTAATTTTTGGTGCTATGGCAAAAATATTGCACTTGTCTTGGGCTGATTGGGCGCTAAAAATTGGTTTAACTACAGAAGCGTTTATCTTTTTGGTGTATGCTATTTTGCCTCCAGAAGGCCATGATTCCGCTGCTGCTGCTACAGCACAAGCAGGTAATCCAGCTTTAATGACCTTAGACAAAATGTTGCAGGATGCTGATATCACTCCAGTGACTTTATCAAAATTAAGCACCGGTTTTCAAAAACTTGGTACTACAGTTGATAATATGGGAGAAATTGGCGAAGTAGTAAAATCAACTGCTGATTTTTCTACAAAAGCTAAAGAAGCTGGTATTGCATTAGATTCTATTAAAGATGCTTCAAACAATGTATCACAAGCATTAGTTGGTTTTCAAGGTGCTTCTGAAAGTACCAAACAATTTCATGAGCAAGTACAAGGGTTAACCAAAAACCTAACTTCTTTAAATACAATTTACGAATTAGAATTACAAGAAAGCAATAACCATTTAAAAGCCCTAAATCAATTTTATGGTAAACTTTCTGAAGCATCTGATGCTATGAATGGAACAGCACAAGATGCTTTAAAAGCCAAAGAGCAAATTGCAGCATTGGCAACTAACCTGACAAAATTAAACCAGGTTTATGGTAGTATGTTATCTGCAATGCAGGTAAAATAGGTATCGAAAAAGTTGTTGAATTAATTGTAAAATCTATTATTAAATTTAAGATAGCATGTCATTACCTAAGGAGCCCCGGCAGAAGATGATTAACATGATGTACCTGGTGCTTACGGCACTATTGGCTCTGAATGTTTCAAACGAAATCTTACATGCATTTCATACTGTAAATAACAGTTTGAATAATGCAACTGCAATGGTTGAAAAAAAGAATGTAGACGTATTTAATTCTTTTAAGAAAAAACTAGAAGATCCAAAAACCAAAGAAAAAGCAGCTATATGGGAGCCTAAAGCCCAAAAGGCCAAAGTAATTGCAGACGCTTTGTACACTTATATTGAGGATTTAAAATTAGAATTAAAAAAAGAGTCTGGTTTAAAAAAAGGTGAAAATGGTGAAGAGGATTATAAAGAAGATAATTTAGATGCTGCAACCCGTTTATTTGTTGAACCTCCGCCAAGTGGTAGAGGAAAAGGCAAGGAATTGTTTGAAAAATTAAAAAAATTCAAAGCAGAAATATTAGCAATTGATCCAAGCATTTTAGCTGAATTAGGCCCATTGCCTCTAGATTTATCAGCGCCTAAAACAAATAATGTTAATGTTAAAGATGATTTGCCCTATCTCTATTTTCATATGACACCTACTATTGCTGCTATTACCATTTTGAGTAAATTTCAAAATGATGTAAAAAATAGCGAAGCGCAATTAGTAGACTTATGCCACAAGAAAATTGGTGAAGTAGAATTAATTTATGATGAATTCGCTGCATTTGCTGGAACCAATTCACAATATTTAATGCCAGGTGAAGAACTTGTAATTACGGCAGGTATTGGCGCTTTTAGTAAAGCTGCAAAACCGAATATTTCTATTGATGGAGCAAATGTGAATATAAAAGAAGATGGTTCGGCAGAATATAAAACAACCGTAAATAATGTTGGTGCGAACACTAAAAAAGTTCGTATTTCTTACACCAAGCCCGATGGTACAACTGCTACTGTTGAAAAAGAAGTGAAATACACTGTGGGTGTGCCTTCTGGCTTAGTAGTATCTACCGATAAAACAAGGGTATTTTACCAAGGCTTAGAAAATCCATTGAGTGTAACTGGTGGAGGTGGTGATGAAAAAGTTTCTTGTTCTGTAGAAGGAAATGGCGTGACTAGTAAAAAAGCTGGACCTGGACAATACATTGTAAGTTGTACCAATCTAGGATCTGCAATAGTGGTTGCTTCTGATGGCAAAAGCAGCCAAAAAATTACCATTCCAATTAAAAGGGTTCCAGATCCTTTGGCTACCGTTGGTGGTAAAGCTGGTGGACCAATTGCAGCAAATGTTTTGCGTGTACAAAAAGGAGTAGCTGCTGAATTACGTGATTTTATATTTGAAGGCGTTAGTTATAAAGTGATTTCTTTTACATTGATTTGTACAGGAAAAGGATTTGAAGAAGGATTAGGTGTTGCAGAAGTTACTGGCGCTTATTTTAGTCCAGAAGCTGCTGCTTTATTAAAAAGATGTCAAGCTGGTTCAACTGTTGTAATTGATGAAATTAAGGCAATCGGTCCTGGTGGAACAAGACAATTAGATCAAAATATTTCGTTTACACTTCAATAAATGTGGGTATGAAAAAAATAGTATTAACGAGTGTTGTTTTAGGTATTGCATTATTTGGCATGGGCGTAAATGCGCAGTCGAAGTATAAGAAAGCAACCACAACTGCAAAGCCTGCAGCAAATGGGCAAGCACCAGCAAATGCGCCAGCACCAGCAAATGCGCCAGCACCAACTGCTGCGCCTGCTACAACGCCTGCTATACCCGCTACAGGCACTTCAAAATATTTGAATAACAATGCTGCTGCACCTGCAGGTACTACAGCTTCGCCAAGTGTAAGTACACCTGTGCCTGCCGCTGCTACTTTATCAGTGCGCTACGACACTACTATTCCTGGTGGATTTGATACCAAGCAAGAAGTTTCATTAAGACCCAACTACGCCGTTGAAAGAGGTTTAATTAAAGACCGCAAACCTTTAGCTTACGACCATCTTCGCGAAGACGATCAAGTTTGGAGTCAGTTTGTTTGGGAAGAAATTGACGGTCGCGAAAAAATTAACCAGTCTTTTGTCTACCCGGGCAAAGACGATAATGGTGACCAACGCTTTTTTGCTATTTTATTAAGTGCCATTAAAAATGATAGTGTTGTTGCTTTTTCTACTGATAACGACCAATTTAAAGTGCCATTAACTGCAGATCAGATTAATAATTTAACTACTGGCGCAAATGATACTGTAGATGTATCCGATCCAATTTCTGGGGTTGTAGAAAGAGTGATTACCAAGAAGCCTAAGTTTCCAATGGATTCGGTGTATACTTTTAGAATTAAAGAGCAGTTTATATTCGATAAAGAAGCAAGCAGGGTTTTTTGTAGAATTATTGGTATTTGCCCAATTGCTAAACAAGTAGTTGCCGGAAAATCACAACCTCGTCCACTATTTTGGATTTATTATCCTGATTTAAGGCCAACCCTGGTTAAATGGGAAGTATATAATCCTAAGAATTTTGCTCAAAGAATGAGTTGGGAAGAATTGTTTGAAAACCGCTTTTTCTCTTCTTATGTAATTAAATCAACGATTAACAATCCAGGCGACAAATACTTGAATGCCCTTATTAGAGATCCTTTATTCAGGTTATTAGAAGGACAAAATATCAAAGAAAAAATATTTAACTACGAGCAAGACCTTTGGCAATATTAGCCAAGTTTGAAAATATGTATGTTAAAAGGGCCATTTGGCCCTTTTTTTTGCTTTTTTATTTAATATTTATGTTTTCTTTCACAATCAGACTTTGGCAAACACATTCTATTGCGTAACTTGTACATGGTTTTTCATAGGATATTGGATTTTAAAACGGGGCTGGATTTTCATCCTGGCCCCTTTTTTATGCTTCTTCTACAGTATCGCCAGACTGGTGAAAATATCCGTATACAATTCCTGCCTTTTTTTGACCAATTAGTTCCGCTAAATTTACTTCTGTTTGCGTACTTACTTTTTTTACAGAGCGATAGTTTTTTAATAATATAGTAGCTGTGTTTGGGCCAATGCCCGAAATGGATTCTAATTCGTTTTTAATACTTCCTTTTGAGCGTTGGTCTCTGTGAAATCTAATGCCAAAACGATGTACCTCATCTCTGATGCGCCTAACGAGTTTTAAGCTGTCTGAATCCCATGGCATTTTAATGGATTGCTGATCTTCTGGAAAAAATATTTCTTCTTCATTTTTGGCCAAACCAACAACAGTGGTTCTTCCGTGTAATCCTAATAACTTAATACTCTCCATTGCTGCACTTAATTGGCCTTTCCCGCCATCAATAATAATTAGTTGCGGAATTGGTAGCGATTCATCTAATACACGCTTATATCGCCTGTAAACCACCTCAGTCATTGTGGCAAAATCATTAATACCTTGAACTGTTTTTACATTATAATGCCGATAGTCTTTTTTACTAGGTATCCCTTCTTTAAAACAGACCATTGCCGATACTGGATAGGATCCTTGAAAATTAGAGTTATCAAAACATTCAATATGGGTTGGTGCTTCTGATAATTGTAAAAATTCTTGAAGTTGATATAGCACCTGCTTTTTTTCCATATCGGATTTTCCTTCTAAATGCAGTATTTGTTTGCGATGAATGGCTTCTTTAAAATACAATACATTCTTTTCAGATAATTCTAGCAGCTTTTTTTTATCGCCCAATTTAGGAATGGTAACAATCACTGTATGGTCTGGGTATTCTATAGTGAAGGGCACAATAATTTCGTTAGATAAACTATTGAATTGTGCTCTTAAATTCATTATTGCAAATGCCAAAACTTCTTCGTCTGATTCCTCTAATTTAGTTTCTAGTGGAACAGTATGCGTTTGAACGATAGTGCCATTTTGCACCATTAAATAATTTACATAACCCCATTGGGCTTCTCTACAAATAGAAAACACATCCAAATTGGTTAGGTGTTTACTTACAATTACCGATTTTTCTTGGTAAGTATCTAGGTGCTCTATTTTTTTCTTTAAAACTTCGGCTTCTTCAAAAGCCATATTGGCGGCGGCTTGCTGCATTTCTTTGTTGAAATGTGAAATAACCGGTGCTAAATTTCCTTTCAATAAATTGCGTACTTGTTTAAGGCCTAAATCGTAATCATTTTCGTCTTGAAATCCTTCACAAGGTCCCTTGCAATTACCTAAATGGTATTCTAAACAAACTTTAAATTTTCCTTTTTGAATATTTTTTTGTGTAAGTGGCAGTGTGCAATTTCTGAGTGGAATATATTGTTTTATAAAAGTTAGTAACTCTCGAACTTTACTTGCCGAAGTAAATGGACCAAGGTATTCAGAGCCGTCATTGATTTTCACATGTGTAAAATAGACTCTTGGGAAAGCTTCTTTTTTTACAACAATATATGGGTAAGATTTATCGTCTTTTAAATTAATATTATACCGAGGCTGGTATTCTTTTATCAGCGAATTTTCTAATAAAAACGCATCATTTTCTGAATCTACAATTGTAAACTCAATTTTAGTAATTCGCTGAACTAATTCATGTGTTTTATATGTTGTAAAAGTTTTTGAAAAATAAGATCCAACTCTTTTACGCAAATCTTTAGCCTTGCCCACATATATCAACACACTGTTTGCATCATAATATTTATAGATGCCTGGTTGATGCGGAATGGTATATGCTAATTGTTGAAAATCTGCTGCTGTCATCCTAATTTATCATTTATTCTGGTCATTCCAATTAACATAGGTCAATTCATTCAACTTAAATCCAGCGGGCGTTTTAGTAAATCGGTTTATTTGAAAACTCTTATCGGCCTTCCAATTACACTGTTCAACAATACTCGTGTCATTATGTTGAAATTCTGATCGAATAAAAATACGTTTTACTTGATTGGTATTTTCGTCTAGTAGAATATCAATATTTTGAATGGCTTCTGCAATGTCTTTTGCTCGGTAATTTAATGTATAGCTTTTTGTGCTTAAGTCGTGAAAAACCGTTTCGGTAAAATGCTGTTTTTTATCAGCCGAACTTATATCCTTTTCTAAAAAAATAGCTGCAATTTTTTTAAAGCTTTCCTTGGTTAATGCAATAGAATCTTTTACGCCATTCAAGTCATTCTTCTGATAAATATAAAAAGATCGAAGGTCTACAAATTCTATTTGCGACTTAATAAAATCATTAATTGGGTAGAACTTAGTGGTATCAACTCCTGAGTTGTCTCGTGCCTTTTGTTGGCCATTTTTACAGGATATAAAAAGAAAACTTGCGCTAAAACAAAACAATATAAATAGCTTCATCATTAAAATTATTCATTACTAGGCACAAAACTACAACCCTGCCAATAGAATTGTTTGATTTAACAGACTGCTATCAATTATTTTATTTGTTTGATAAATCCTAAGCGAATACCATAATCCATTAGGTACTCTGTAATGGGATATTTATTTGAATAGGTAGGCAAGAATTGGTAACGAGCCTGAGGGCCTAAGAACCATTGGTATTCTCCTGTTTTGTAGGTAATATTCAATCCAAATGAGCTGTTAACATTCCACTTGCGCATTAAACTATTGCCATCTGCATAATGTTTGTAATCGGTTGAAAGTAAGTATAAGCTTTTATTAAGGGTAATTGTTGGTTGAATAGATGCTTCTGCAGTAATGCCTAAGCGTGTTCCTTTAATTAGGTCGTATTGCAAGCCAATTGGTACAGAAACTTGGTACATTTTATTATCTAGTTCTGTACTATTATA
Source organism: Bacteroidota bacterium (assembly GCA_026391415.1). Lineage (GTDB taxonomy): Bacteria > Bacteroidota > Bacteroidia > Chitinophagales > Chitinophagaceae > Sediminibacterium. The sequence goes on along the minus strand of JAPLEL010000168.1, from coordinate 16,336 downwards.
GCCTGTGTTATTATTATATGGAGAAAAGACGCTAATATTTTCAACACCCCTAGTATTAATTAGAGAGATAGTAGTTATATCAGTTGTTGATTGAAATGTTTCAATATAATATTGTCTGATATTAAATTGCAGGCCAGTTTTAAATTTAAAGCGGTTAGTCATATTATACAATACAGCAAACCCTAGTTCTAGTCCAACAGCAGGTTTGTGGCGCACAATATTATTAATGCCAGCAGTATAGTTTAATCCAACAGGGGCGGTTGCAGGCGCAGCACCTAAAATCTCTTTAGCTTTTGTGTCGGATAGTTTTCGATAACTAGTAGACGGTGTAATAAAAAATCCAAATCCAACCTTAGAATTCTTTGCTTTAAATAATGAACTTGGTGTATATGCAAACTGTTTTAAATATTCATCTGTACTATTGGTAATTGCCTCTGTTGGTTTGATGGTATTTGAAATTGGTACCACAATGGCTTGAGTTGTTACTGCAAGTGCATTATCATTTGTGGCAGCTGTTTCAGGGCCATCAATTAATAGGCTGTTTTTTTCTATTGAATTATTGTTGGCTACCCAGTTTAAGGAAACAGTACGAAGGCTATTTTCATTAATAAAGGAAGGTTTGGTTGGATAGCTGTTAACTAAATGAGTATTGGTAATTTTAATTGGGTCTGCTTTTACGAAAGGCATTGCAACTATTGGTTCTTCTGCAAATTTAGCAGTATTCTCATGCTTTAAATTAGCAAATGTTTTAGCAGTTAATTGTTCTGCTGCAATTGAATTAAAATCAGGATTGATTTTTGTTTCATTAATATTATTGCCTGAAACTGCAGCATTTTTTATAGAAATACGGATTGATTTTTCTGCAGGGTGGTTATTTAATAAAGTAGAAACAGTAAGTGCAGAAATAATAAAGATGGAAATAAAAGTAAGCGCTGGCCAGGTTTGATGACCGTTAACTTCGGTTTGTATGTTTCGCCAAATTTGGTCAGAAGGATACATCCGATGGTCTTTAACCTCGTCTATTAAAAATTGTTCCAGTTCGTCTTGGTTCATCTCGGTTCCCATAGGTATTCAACAACTACTATTTTTTCAAAGCGGCCAAAAAACCGAATGCTTCTTTTGGCTTTTCAATGATATGTTTTCTTATAAGGATATTTTCTAACATTGATTTTGCGCGTGTGTATTGGCTTCTACTAGTACTCTCTTCTATACCAAGCATCACACCAATCTCTTTGTGGCTATAGCCTTCTAACGCGTATAAATTCAACACAGTTCTATATCCTAATGGCAATAATCTAATACACTCAACAATTTGTCGTGCCTGCATGATAGAAGGAACAGTTTCTTCTTTTACTTGTACATAATTCGCGTAAGCCAAATCGATACTCTCATTAAATTTCTTGTGCTTTTTTAAGAAATTAATACAAGTATGTACAATGATTCTTCTAATCCATCCTTCGAATGCGCCTTTATTTTGAAAAGTATGTATCTGGGTGAATACCTTGATAAATCCTTCTTGCAACATGTCTTCACCGTCTTCGCGATTTTGGGCAAAACGGTAACAAACGCTGAGCATTTTAGGACTATACCTGTTATACAATTCTCGTTGTGCTGCAACGTCGTTGTGTAAACATCCCGCGATAATTGCGTGTTCGGTCATGAGTGCTTTTTAAAGTACACCCTAAATATAGACAAAAAACAGCCTAAATCGCTGCATACGTAAGAGATTTAAATGTTTTTTTAGCACTTTATTTGCCCCATTTAGGTTGATTTTTACTAAATCAGGGGAAGTTAATTTCCAATTTTAACGCCAAATGAAAGATGTTAAATTCAGTTGACTGAGTTTAACATGGCCTTTCATGGCTTATATTTGTATTCTTATAACTATTCTTCTTGATTCAAGCTACTGTTTTTAGACGCATTATTTCAGGTGTTTTACTGGTGTTATTCGCCTTTAGTATTACACCCAAGAAATTATTGCATGATTTAGTAGCCACACATACAGACACCAAGCCTGGAACTTTTTTATCCAACACACATACTGCACAAATTCACAAATCGGGGATTAATTGCCAAGTAGATCAATTAATAGTGGAATCTCCTTTTTTGGAGATAGAGGTTCATGCACTTGTGCCTTTGCCTATTCCCAAAAACGATTTTTACCAAACAAGGGTTTGTTTTTCATTTTTTCTCACAGTAATGGATAATGACCTTAGGGGTCCACCAAACGCTTAATCTATTTTATTGCCCAAACAATTGCTGTTGAATTTCATTGAGAACTCAATCACTTTTATATGTGGGGAATAGATTTTAGTTGTTATGATTTTTATATCTAAAAAATGAAAAAAATGCGAAAAAAAATTACCCTATATATATTATTAGTATCATTTGGCTTTACCCCTGTTTTTGCAGTAAATGATATACAACAATCATTAGTTTGGCGCTTAAATGCTGCCGCAAAATCAACCCTTTCAGGAATAATAATAGACCAACAAACAGGAAAGCCTTTAGCAGGTGCGGCTGTTTTTATCCATGAATTAAAAACCGGATCCATTACAAATGCAGATGGTTTTTTTACAACACTTGAAATTCCTTCTGGCAAATATTTAGTGGAAATTTCATTTCAGGGATATAAAACTATTATTGAAACCATTGCTATTTCAGGAAAAATAGAAAAGAATTTCAGTTTATCAGAATCTGTGATTGAGCACGAAGAAGTAACGGTAACAGGGGTAGCATCAGCTACGCGCACTAAATTATCTGCCCAACCTATTTCAATTGTAAAAAAATCAGATTTAATGCAATCTGCATCTACCAATATTATTGATGCTTTGAGCAAATTGATTCCTGGTCTTGCTAACCTAGGAACAGGTCCTGCTATTTCTAAACCCATTATCCGTGGACTTGGTTACAATAGAGTGGTAACCGTGCATGATGGTGTGCGCCAAGAAGGGCAACAATGGGGCGACGAACACGGGATTGAAGTAGATGAATATAGTATTCAAAAAGTAGAAGTATTAAAAGGACCAGCTTCACTTTTTTATGGTAGTGATGCCATGGCAGGGGTGGTGCATTTAATTACCAATGTGCCAGTAGTAAGAGGTACTATTACTGGAAATATATTGGGCACCACAAATTCGAATAATGGTCTTTATGGAACAAACGCAAATATAGCAGGCCACTTAAACAACGGCTTTAATTTTAATGCTTATGGTACTTATAAATCAGCAGCGGATTATCAAAATGCGGCAGACGGAAAAGTATTTAATAGCAGATTTAATGAAAAGAATTTCGGGGGATATATTGGAATTAATAAATCATGGGGATATAGCCATTTGCTAATTAGCAATTTCAATCAAAAAATTGGTATAGTTGAAGGAGCCAGAGATATACTAACAGGACGCTTTTTAGTGAACGCAGAAACGGCTTTTTCTCGTATAGCTTCTATTGCAGAATTGGATAGTAGAGATATGGTTACACCTTATCAGCATGTAACACATTTTAAAATTGCTTCCGACAATAATTTCGAATTAGGAACGGGTAGGATGTCTGTGAATATTGGCTTTCAAAAAAACCAACGCCGTGAGTTAGGCGATTTATTGCAGCCTAATACACCAAGTTTACACTTTGATTTACAAACAATTAATTACAGTCTGCAATATCATTTATCAGAAAAAAACGGTTGGTTAACCTCTATTGGTTTAACTGGTATGTACCAACAAAATAGAAACCTAGCAGAAGAAGTGTTAATACCTCAATACAATCAATTTGATATTGGCGGATTCTACTACACAAAGAAATCATTTAGTCACCAACTAACATTAAGTGGTGGTATTAGGGCAGACTATAGAAATACTATGGGTGAAAAATTACTTGAAGCAGCAGTTATTCGTTTCAATAATTTTAATAGAAATTTTGGAAATTTAAGTGGAAGCATAGGTATTAGTTATAGTCCTATTGAAGCGGTTACATGGAAATTTAATGTGGCACGTGGATTTCGAGCCCCTAGTGTTTCGGAGTTAGCAAGTAATGGCGCACACGAGGGCACAAATCGATATGAATACGGCGATAATAATTTAAAAACTGAAATTTCATTGCAAGCTGATGCTGGCGTAGAAATTAATAAAGACCACATAAGTTTTGCCATCAGCACTTTTATTAATCAGCTACAACACTATATTTTTTATAGCAAACTCTCGGCCGTTCGTGGAGGAGATTCCATTATTCATATTGGCGCAGAGGAATTTACTGCCTTTAAATACAGGCAAGCTCAGGCATTACTTGTAGGGTTCGAAGCAAAGCTAGATATCCATCCACATCCATTTGACTGGCTGCATTTTGAAAATAATTTTTCAATTGTTGCTGGGCATTTTAATGAAAGTTTTGAAGGGACTAACAAACTTCCTTTTATTCCTTCTCCTCGATTGCTGAGTGTACTAAGGGGGAACTTTAATAAAAAAAGTCATCTAATTAAGAACAGTTATTTTAAAATTGAATTAGACAATACTGCCGCTCAAAACAGGGTGTTTACTGCTTATAATACCGAAACAAGCACGCCTGGGTTTAGTTTGCTAAATATTGGAACTGGTACTGATATTGTTTGCAAGGGTAAAGTTTTATTTAGTATTAACCTTGCCTTGAATAATGTTACGGATGTTATTTATCAAAGTAATATGAGTAGGCTAAAATATACCGATACCAATACTGTTACCGGTAGAATGGGTGTATTTAATATGGGGCGTAATTTGAGTGTAAAATTAAATATGCCATTGAATTTTAAATCAAGGACTTAATTTTTGTAAATTGCTTTATGGATATTTCAATAAATACACCAGCATTATTGTTTCCGGCAGTAAGTTTAGTATTACTAGCCTATACCAATCGATTTTTAGCCTTGTCTAATAGAGTTAGATCTTTACATGATAAGTACTTAATTAATCCTACGCCAAATAAAAGCATCCATCAGCAAATTAAAAACTTACGATACCGACTTAAGTTAATCAAGAACATGCAAACATTTGGCGTGTTAACTTTTATCACTAGTATATTCTGTATTTTCTTTATTTATATTGATCAGATGGTAGTTGCTAATGTGTTTTTTGCTTTAGGGTTAATATCATTTATCATATCCTTGTTTCTGTCTCTGTTAGAAATTAGTCTTAGTAATAAGGCAATTGAAATTGAATTAAGTGATATGGAAGGCCTAGAAGATCCTTCTGTGATAGATTATTTAAAAAGTAAGTTCGAGTAATTTTCTTTCGAATTATTTATAAGTAAATCGTAAAGAGTGCTAATAAAAATAGGCTGTATCATTTATTTGATGCAGCCTATTTTTATTAGTTGTTTCAACTATTTTCTTTCTCCAATTTGTTGACGCCACATAGCGTAGTACAAACCTTTTTCGGCTAGTAATGCTTGGTGGTTGCCTGTTTCAACAACCTGCCCTTTTTCTAGAACATAAATATTGTCTGCATGCATAATAGTACTTAGCCTATGTGCAATCATTACAGTAATCTGTTCTTTTTCGGCAGATAGTTGGCGAATAGTACTGGTAATTTCTTCTTCGGTAATACTATCTAGCGAAGAAGTTGCTTCGTCGAATATTAATAAATGAGGGTGTCTTAGAAGTGCACGCGCAATAGATAATCTTTGCTTTTCGCCACCACTTAATTTTAGTCCACCTTCACCAATCATGGTATCTAAACCTTTGTCTCCTTTAGATAAAATATTATTGCAACTCGCTTTTTGTAAAGCTTCGCGCATAGCATCATCGCTAGCGTCTGGCGCAACGAATGATAAATTTTCTCTAATAGATCCAGCAAACAATTGGGTGTCTTGTGTAACAAATCCTATTTGATTTCGGAGCTCATCAAAATTCAATTCGTTGCCATCAATTTGGTTGTACAATATGGTGCCTTGTTGTGGTCGGTACAAGCCAACCAATAATTTTACAAGCGTGCTTTTCCCTGCGCCAGATGGGCCAACAAAAGCAATGGTTTGGCCTTGTTTAACGCTAAAGCTAATGCCGTCTAATGCCTTGTATTGTGCAGTTTGGTGCTGAAAAACAACCTGATTAAATGATAAACTTTCTACCATTCCAATATGCTTAGGCATTATTGGAGAGGGTTCAATTTTCTTAAGCATTAAGTTGTGAAAATTGGCCATTGAGGCTTCGGCCTCGCGATAACTGATAATGATATTGCCAATCTCTTGTAGTGGTCCAAAAATATAGAAGCTATAAAATTGTAATGAAATTAACTCGCCCGAAGTAAGTACTTTTCTAAAAATTAGCCACATTAAAGTGAACGTAATTATTTGTCGTAAAAAATTCACCATTGTTCCTTGAATAAAACTCAAAGACCGAATATTTTTTACTTTTCTTAATTCAAGTCCTAGAATTTTATAGGTATTTAAATTCAATCTTTTTACCTCTTGGTCTGTTAAACCAAGGCTTTTTACCAATTCAATATTGCGCAAACTTTCGGTGGTAGAACCCGCCAATGAAGTGGTTTCGCGAATAATATTTTTTTGGATAGACTTTATTTTCTTACTCAATAAATTAGTTACTACACCAATGAGTAAAGCACCACCCATATAGATAGGTACAATTGACCAATGAAGCCTAGTTGCATATATAGATACAAATACAATGCTCACAATAATCATGAACAATACATTTATCACATAACTAATAAACTTCTCTGTATCGCTTCTTACCTTGGTTAAAATAGACAAGGTTTCGCCGCTGCGTTGGTCTTCGAATTCTTGGTAAGGCAAGCGCATGGAATGCTTTAAGCCATCCGTAAAAATCTTTGCACCAAACTTTTGAATGACAACGTTTACGGTATAGTCTTGAAATGCTTTTGCAATTCGGCTAACCATTGCTGTTCCTACCAATAAGAAAAGCATGGTTGAAAGACCTCTAATATATTGGTTTTCTGTTCTAGGACTACCGTCGGCAAACGTGCCAGGATGATTGGCAAACTGATCAAACATTTTTCCAAATATCATTGGATCAAACATTGAAAAAGTTTGGTTAATAGCGGCCAGCAATAAGGCCAGGGCAATATGCCATCTGTAAGGTTTTAAATAAACCAGTAGGATCTTCATTATTTAATTTGCTTTATAATCATTATTCATCTGTTGTAGTAACTGCAACAAATCTTCTCTGCCGGTTTTCTTTTCGGCGCTTGTAACAAAATGGCGTGGCAAGAACTGCCAGGTTTCTCTAAGTTTATCTAAAAATGCTTGTACGTTTCTAGCAACTACTGCTGGTTTCTCTTTGTCGGATTTGGTAAACACTAAACTAAAGGGAACCTGCCAAATATCTAGTTGACTAACAAATTCTAAGTCGTTTTTTTGAGGCGTATGCCTACTATCAATGAGTACAAATACTTGCATGAGGTTTTCTCTTTTACGGAGGTATCCATCAATCATTTGTTGCCACCTATTTCTATCAGAAATGGAACGTTTTGCATAGCCATATCCTGGAAGATCCACCAAAAACCATTTTTCTTTTGGGCCTCTTGCATTGCCAGAACTCTCAATTTCAAAATGGTTAATCAACTGGGTTTTACCTGGTGTGCCTGAGGTTTTTGCTAAGTTCTTCTGCTTGGTTAGTAAATTAATTAGGGATGATTTGCCCACATTGCTTCTGCCAATAAAAGCATACTCAGCTTTATCTGGTTTGGGGCATTGTTCCACTAGTGCAGAAGAGATAACGTATTTAGCAGAAGTGATTTCCATAGTGCAAAGTAAACGAATATTGGCTAAGCAGCCTTAGTAGCTGTTATTAAGCAGTTTTCTTCTTTTTAGGAAGCACCAAACTGTCTGCTGGATACCTAGATTTAATACTATCTCTTACCGTTGTGCACCAGTCGTATAGTTTTTGTTTTTCGGCATCAGTTAAAATAGCTTCTTTATGTATGAGGGTATAAGATTCAAGCGGCATTTCGCCCTCTTTTACTTCCTTTATACATTCTTCCATTTTTTTGTACTGTCTTGCTATTCTGTAACTATTGAATTCGTTAAAATTCAAGTGTTTTTTTCCATCTTTAATATGGTCGTTCAGCCACCAATTCACTGGTTGAATATTAGCATACCAAGGATAAACCGTGTTATTACTATGACAGTCATTACATGCTTTTGCCAAAATGGTTTTAATATCTTCCGACACAGCATATGATTTTGAAATATCATTCTCTATTTTATTGGAATCGTTTTTTGCTGGGCGATAAAATTGCATAAGTGCTAAAACCACTAAAACTACAATGCCGATTTTTTTTAAAATTTTCATTGGTTATTTTTTAAATAAGAATATCTCCTGTCATTTCTTTTGGAATTGGTAATCCCATTACTGTTAAAATAGTGGGCGCTAGATCGCCTAGTCTGCCAGATTTTACAGTTCCTTTCCATTCATTATCAATGATAAAAAATGGAACTAGGTTTAAAGTATGCGCCGTATTTGGTGAGCCATCTTCATTAATCATAAAGTCGGCATTACCATGGTCGGCAGTTAAGAAAACAGTGTAATTGTGTTTTAACGCCGCTGTTACCACTCGCTCAACACATTTGTCAACGGTTAGGGCTGCGGTAATTGCAGCGCTAAATACCCCTGTATGGCCTACCATATCTGTGTTTGCGTAGTTCAAGCAAATAAAATCAGCTGTTTCGTTTTCAATTTCTGGAATGAGTTTATCTGTAATTTCAACTGCACTCATTGCTGGTTGTAAATCGTAAGTGGCTACTTTTGGTGAAGGAACCATAATTCTGCTTTCGCCAGTAAATGGTTCTTCTCTTCCGCCATTAAAAAAGAAAGTTACGTGCGGATATTTTTCAGTTTCTGCAATGCGAATTTGTTTTTTACCATTGGCTTCTAATACTTGACCAAGGGTATTAACCAAATTATCATTTTCAAAAATCACTTGTACGTTTTTAAATGCATGATTGTACAGCGTCATGGTTGTATAATGCAAATTCAATTTTTGCATACCCAATTCAGGAAAATCTGTTTGGGTTAATACTTCTGTAATTTCTCTACAACGATCTGTTCTAAAATTGAAACAAATGACAGAATCGCCTTCTTTAATTTGGGCAATGGGTTGGTTGTTTGCATCGGTAATAACTGTTGGCAAAATAAATTCATCAGAAATACCTGCTGCATAAGATTGCGTTATTGCGCTTATGGCATCAGTAGCTGTTGGCCCTGCAGCATTCACTAAAGTATCGTATGCTAGTTTTACCCTTTCCCAACGTTTGTCTCGGTCCATGGCATAATACCTACCACTAATGGTAGCAATCTTTCCTACAGAGCCTTTTAAAAACTCAGCTATATCTGTAATATATCCTAAACCACTTTTAGGATCTGTATCTCTACCGTCTGTAAATGCATGAATATATACTTCGGTTAATCCGGCGTCTTTGCAAATATTACAGATAGCTTTTAAATGACTTGTATGCGAGTGAACGCCGCCATCACTTAATAAACCTAATAAGTGCAAGGGTTTGTTGTTTGTTTTGGCTTGTTGAATTGCAGCCAATAACACAGGGTTTTGCGCCAATTCACCAGTACGGATGGCTACATTAATTCTTTGTAACTCTTGGTAAACAATTCTGCCAGCACCTAAATTAAGGTGTCCAACTTCACTATTGCCCATTTGGCCATCTGGTAAGCCTACTTCTTCGCCACAGGTAACCAAAGTGGTATTTGGATATTTACTATATAAACTACTTACAAATGCAGGGTGTGCTTGCTGAATGGCATCTGCACTAGGAATTTTACCTAATCCCCATCCATCCATAATGGCTAAAATCACTTTCTTGCTCATAAAACACGGTTATTTTAATAATTCTTTTCAGCTAACTTAGCTTTGGCGTGCAATTTATTAAAGTTGGCATGTTTTTAGCAAACTGTTTTTAAGAATCTAACATTATGAAATATATATTTTTATTAATTGCCTTATTTGTTGGGACAGCTTCATTTTCAATTCAACCAGATACAGATGCTATTGTTAAAGCATTTAAGACGGCAGATGCTACAGAAATAGGAGGCTATTTTGATGATTTCATCGATTTAAAATTACTCGATAAAGAAGAAGTTAAAAATATGGGACGCAATCAAGCCACAATAGCTTTGAAAACTTTTTTCGACGAAAACCATATCAAAGGCTTCGAAAAAGGATCTGACCGTGAAATTGGCAATACTTTATATATTACTGGAAAATTAACCAGTAATACCAAATCATATAATGTAACGGTGATGCTAAAAGCCAAGGCAAACAAGCACCAGATAATTACTATGCGCATCAATTAAAGTCAATGATTTTTTTATCATAGCCCAAGTCTTATACTAAGGCCCTAGTTTTGTACCATGCAAACCACAGATGAGCTGCTAGATCAATTAATTATAGCCGGTTTAAAAGAAGATATAGGCGAAGGCGACTATTCAACCTTGAGTTGTATTGATACTGCTGCTATGGGTAAAGCTGTTTTATGGATTAAGCAAGAAGGTATTTTGGCTGGGATGAAAGTAGCAGAAAGAATTTTTCAAATAGTTGCGCCCACAGCTTTATTTAAGCCATTTAAAGCCGATGCAGCTACTATGGAAAAAGGAGAAATTGCATTTGAAGTAACTGCGCCAATCCATGCCATTCTTAGTGCAGAGAGATTAGTTTTAAATTGTATGCAACGGATGTCTGGGATAGCAACACTCACAAAAAAATACACTGATTTATTACAAGGATATCATACTCAAATTTTAGACACCAGAAAAACAACGCCCAATTTTAGATTACTAGAAAAAGCGGCAGTTAAAATTGGTGGCGGCGTTAATCATCGATTTGCTTTATACGATATGATAATGCTAAAAGACAATCATATAGACTATTGTGGCGGATTAGAACCTGCTATAAATAAAGCGTTCAATTATGTTGCTACAAATAAGTTACCCTTAAAAATTGAAGTAGAAACCAGAACATTGGCAGACGTAGAAAAAGTATGCGCAATAGCAAAAGGAAAAGTTTTTAGAATTATGTTGGATAATTTTTCAACATCAGACTTAGCATCAGCCGTTAAAATAATTGGAACAGATTTTGAAACAGAAGCGAGTGGCGGTATTAATTTAGAAAACATACAAGAATATGCTAATACAGGTGTTGACTATGTAAGTGTTGGTGCATTAATTCATCAAGCTCAAAGTGTAGACCTTAGTTTAAAAGCCAGTTTTAACTAGTAGATTATTTTATTAAATTTGTACAATGTCAAAAAAAAATAAACCCGATAATAGGGGGTTTGTATTTAGTACAGACCCAAATTTTTCATTTGAATCACCCGATGAAATACTAGAAACACTGGCGCCAGCCCAACAGAAGTTACGCATTCGTTTAGAAACCAAACACCGTGCGGGAAAGGCTGTTACATTAATTACAGGATTTATTGGTACCAATGAAGACCTTGAAATTCTTGGCAAACAATTAAAAAACTTTTGTGGAACAGGCGGTTCTGCTAAAGATGCAGAAATAATTATTCAAGGAGATCAACGTACAAAATTACTTCCTTGGTTATTGAAAAATGGGTACACGCAAAGCAAATAATTTACTTCCTAATTAGTAATCAATTTCTAATTTCAATTTTTCTTTCAATGCTTTTACAAGCGGGTATTGCTCAGCAATTCGCTCGTATTTTTGACGGCTATTCATACGCAAATGTGCAGGCACTTCTTCCATTTCTCCTGCATCAACCAAAACCGTAAAACTAATGGTTCTATTATTGAAAGCTTTTTGCAAATGGTCTATCATCATCATTCGTTCTTGCTCCACAAATTTTTGTGAAGTGAGAGAAGAAACAGTTACTGTAAAATGAATATCATCTTCAATTGCTAGTTTGGCAATTTTAAAAGTCCCTGCAGAAGAGTGTTTAAGTTGTTGTTCTAATATTTTGGTGTAACTATCCCAACAAGATTGCAGTTTTTCCATGTTTAGTACTTCTGCATCTTTTACTTCTTCAATTGCGTATTGATCGCCATATTTTTCACGCAATGCAGCCAATAATCCTTTTTTATTTCCAGTGGGAATTAGGTTCGGTTTTGGCGGAGCAACAGGCTGTTTAATGGGCGTTGGATTCGCTGCAACTTCGGTAACTAGCTTTGCTGGGGGTACAGGTGCGGCAGGCGTTTCAATATATAGTTTTGGCGTAGGTGTTGTATTTACTGCTGCAACATTTAACTGGATGGAGGGGATTTTTTTTGTGCGGAAAGCAATGGGCCCGTCAATCCGTTTTTTTTTTACAAGTGTGCCATTTTCTGAACTAAGCTCAATGGCTTGTTGTAAAAAATTTAGTTTGATAATGGTCAATTCAACGTGCAATCTTTTATTGCGCGCCATTTTATAATTGATCTCCGATTCATTTAAAATATTCAAAGCACTTACTAAAAATGAAACACCAGCTTTTACTGCAGTGCTGGTATACTTGGCTTGCATGCCTTCAAGCACTTCTAATAAGGCCGCGGATTTTGGGTCTTTACAAACCAATAAGTTTCTAATAAATTCAGCAAATCCATTCAATACCAAATCGCCTTCAAATCCTTTGCGATTTATTTCATCAAACAAAAGCATGGCCGATGCAAGGTCTTGTTCTTGCATGGCTTCTAGCATTTTAAAATAATAATCGTCGTCTAAAATATTTAAATGCTCTAGTGTATTTAAATAAGTAAGCGTGCCATTGGTGAAACTTACAATCTTATCTAAAATACTTAAAGAGTCACGCATGCAGCCTTCGCTTTTTTGGGCGATGACTTGTAGTGCTGCTTTTTCGGCATTGATATGTTCTTTGGTAACAATTTCTTGTAGATGCTCTACTGTATCGTTATTGGTAATGCGTTTGAAATCAAAAATTTGACACCTGCTTAAAATAGTAGGTAATATTTTGTGTTTTTCGGTTGTAGCCAGAATGAAAATAGCGTAAGGTGGTGGTTCTTCTAAAGTTTTTAAAAATGCATTAAAGGCATTCGCACTTAACATGTGTACCTCATCTACAATATATACTTTGTATTTACCTGCCTGTGGTGAAAATCGAACCTGTTCAACTAAAGACCTAATATCGTCTACCGAGTTATTGCTAGCGGCATCTAACTCATGAATATTTAAGGATGTACCAGCGTCAAAAGAAACACAACTATTACAAGTATTACAAGCTTCGCCATCGGCTGTTTGGTTGGTACAGTTAATGGTTTTTGCTAAAATTCTAGCACAGGTAGTTTTACCTACTCCTCTTGGTCCGCAAAATAAAAATGCGTGGGCCAATTGGTTGTTTTTAATGGCATTCTTAAGTGTAGTAGTGATATGCGCTTGCCCAACTACAGTATTGAAGTTCTGTGGGCGGTATTTTCTGGCTGATACAACGAAATTATCCATAATTCACTTAGAAGAAGTTCAAATGTAAGCAATCAAGTAGTTTTTTTACAATGATTACTGGGTAGAAACTGATTTTCTGAATAAGTTTTTTATTTATAGTTCATTTCTGGATGCCTTTCAAAATTTTGGCTAGGGTTAAATAGGCAGCGGTAAGTAATCAACCGCCTACTTTGTTTGCCTCCAAGGCTTTTGTAGATATTGATCATTTTAGGGTTCCATTCGCCAGCCCAGCCCATTTCATACATATCGTACCAGCCGTTACCCTGAACAAATTGGCCACATTCTTTAATTAAAAAGCTATCTACTCCTAGTGCTTGGAATTTTGGAACCACGCCAAAAGCCATACCCGTAAGTCTTTTATTGCTACCCCTCCATTTCATCCAAACCAACTGTAACTTTTGAAACCAGCCCAATTTTCCATTAAAATATTTGAAATATTGGTTGAGGTCGGGGATATTAATAAACATGGCAATGGGCTCTTCTTTAAAATAGGCAAACCAAATGGTGCGTTCATCCATAATTGGTTTCATTTTTTTAAACAGTTTTAATACCTGCTCATTCGAAATTTCTTTTGCTTCTCCATGTTGCGCCCAAGCTAAATTATACACCGTAGCAAAATCCATGGCATATTTTTCTATTTCATTCAGTTTGGCATGTTTGGCTTGGTAGTCTGGCTTTGCTTTAAACCTAGCATGCCTTTCTGTAAAACGCGCTGGATAAGGATCGTCTACTACCATGGTATAATAATATTGGTTGTAGTAATTTTTAAAGCCATAAGTATCAAAAAGCACTTCGTAATAAGAAGGATTAAAAGACATGCCATAAATTGGCTCGCTATCAAAGCCTTCCACTAGTAAGCCCCACCATTTATCGCGGTCTCCAAAATTAATTGGTCCATCCATGGCTACGGCCCCTTTACTAATTAGCCATTGCTTTGCAGCATCAAACAAAATATTTGCAGCTGTTTGATTATTAATGCATTCAAAAAAACCAATTCCTCCGGTTATAAAATCAGTTCCTTTATTAATATACTTGCTATTGACAAAAGCAGCAATCCTACCAATAGTAATACCCTCTTCATTTAAAAGGATCCAGCGTTTTGGTTCGCCGTGGTTAAAAAATTTATTTTTTAGCGGATCAAAAACCTCATTTACTTCATTGTCAAGTGGACGAATATATGCAGGATTCGATTTGTTAATTTTAACAGCAATTTTTATAAATTCTGCAGCAGTTTTTTTGTCTGTTACTTCAACCAAATGCATAGTTAATATTTTAAGTATCTAAGTTAATCAGTTATTTTTTAAATAATTTCAAAGACATTTTTTCATCGATGCCATAAATGTCTTTTCTAAAATTAAGTAAACCATTTTTTCATCCAATAATATTTACCAACAGAAAAAAATCAGTAAAAAATGGTAGCACTTCATATTGGTAAGATAAGAAATAAAATAACTAAGATCTATTTGCAAGAAGTGTAATAGCAACTACTCCAGCGGTTTCTGTGCGTAACCGGGTATTGCCCAAACTCACAGGTAAAAATGCCTTGCTTTTTGCTAATGATATTTCTTCTGGTGTAAAGTCTCCTTCTGGTCCTATTAAAATCAAGGAATTACTTGTAGCAGGCAAGTTGTTGATGGTGTTTTTTGAATCTTCTTCGCAGTGTGCTATTAATTTTTGTAGATGCTTTGCTGTATTAATTAGTTGCATAACATCAATAGGTTCGTGCAAAATAGGCAACCAAACTTGTTCGCTTTGTAACATTGCAGCAACTAATATTTGTTGCATTCTTTCGTATCGAAAACGTTGGTGTTCGGTTCTTTTACAGATTAATGGATAAATGTCAATAATACCAATTTCCGTAATTTTCTCTAGCATCCATTCAAATCTATCTGCATTTTTTAATAGCGAAATGCCAATACTATTACAGGTATTAGACTGTGGTGTAAAACTTGTTTTTTCAATTAACGCAACTGATTTTTGTTTATCGGCACTTAATAAACTAGCATTAAATAAATTGCCTCTTCCGTCTGTTAAATTGAGGGGCTGCCCAACTTTCATTCGCAAAACTTGTACACAATGCTTACTAGTTGTTTCGCTTAAAACAAAAGGCAGATTGGTATTAACAAGATTGGGTTCAAAAAAAAATGGCACACTCATTTATTAAAAATTCGGTACAACATTAAAATGGTTGATCGCTTTCAAAGCCTTGGTCAAAATCTGCCTCATTCATTTTACTGCCTTTTTGCAAATAAAATTTAGCGCCATCACTATCAGCAGCACCTGATGCAGGTGTGTTTGGTGGGCTAAGTGATTTCCAGTTTTTTGATAAACCAGCAGCTGCAGTATCTTCTTCCCATTCTTCAAAACGTTGAATAGATAAATTAGCCCTTAGTTTAATGGTTTCCAAAAATCCATTTCTGTGTTTGGCTATTCGAATATGCGTTTCTCCATGGGTGCTTTCGCCCATTTCGTTGCTTTTTACTTCGTAATATTCTGGACGATAAATAAACATTACCATATCGGCATCTTGTTCAATGGCTCCCGACTCTCGCAAATCGCTCAACTGTGGCATTTTGCTTTCTTTACGGGTTTCTACAGCACGACTTAACTGACTCAAAGCTATAATAGGCACTTTTAACTCTTTGGCAAGTGCTTTTAAATTTCTTGAAATATTACTAATTTCTTGTTCGCGATTTCCTCCTTTATCATTGGTGCCACTCATCAATTGCAGATAGTCAATAATAATAATACCAACTTTATGTTTGGTAACTAACCTTCTAGCTTTTGCTCTAAATTCAAAAATATTTAGGGCAGCTGTATCATCAATATAAATGGGTGCAACTTCTAATTTTTTAATGCCCTTGTTCAGCAGTTGTTGGTACTCGTGGTCTTCTAGTTTTACCCGACTAATTTTTTCCATTTTAATT
>JAPLEL010000050.1 GCA_026391415.1 Bacteroidota bacterium | reverse complement strand
CTGTTTCATGTGCCACTAAAAAAGTATCCACTACTTTGCTTTTAGGAAATTTTACACCCATAAAAATAGCAGAAGCTTTTTGTGTAAACCTCTCCTTCACTATTACCATGCGCCCTAAAGTCTGTTAAAAAAACATTCCATCCCATGTTGTGAAAAGCTGTGGCTTCTTTAATTTGACCACTTTTACTTGCACCATGACCATGAAACATGATTACTGATCCCTTGGCAATACTATCAGATTTAGCATACCAAGATTCTAATTTTAGGCCATCTGAAGTGATTAAATTTACTGTTTCATGTGCCACTAAAAAAGTATCCACTACTTTGCTTTTAGGAAATTTTACACCCATAAAAATAGCAGAAGCTTTTTGTGTAAAACTCATCTGCTCTGGCTTTAATGGGGCAGGTATATTGCTATAAAAATGCGTGAACTTGTAGGCATGAAAAGCAGCCATGATATTTAATAAAACAAAAACTACAAGTAAGGTTACTCCTATTCTTTTAAGCAATTTATTTAGCATCATTTTATTTTTAAAATTTTATTATTGCCAAAATATTTATGCAATACTTCTGGCAATAAAATACCATCAGGTGTTTGGTTGTTTTCTAATAAGCAAGCAACAATTCTTGGCAAGGCTAATGAACTACCATTTAATGAATGCGTAAACTGAGTTTTTCCAGTAGCATCTTTATACCGGCATTTCATTCTATTAGTTTGATAGCTTTCAAAATTAGAAACGCTACTTACTTCTAACCATCTTTCTTGAGCCGCACTAAATACTTCAAAATCATAAGTAATGGCACTTGTAAAACCCATATCACCACCGCATAATCGAAGTATGCGATAAGGCAATTGCAATGATTGCAATAATTGCTCTACATGCAATACCATTTCATCTAAAACAGCATAGCTAGTTTCTGGAGCTACAATTTGTATGACTTCAACTTTATCAAATTGGTGTACCCGGTTTAGTCCTCGCACATCCTTTCCAAAACTTCCTGCTTCGCGTCTAAAACAAGGCGTGTATGCGGTCATTTTAATAGGCAATTCCGATTCTTTTACAATTGTGTCTCTGTAGATATTTGTTACTGGTACTTCTGCTGTTGGAATAAGGTAATAATTATCTGCAGTGGCATGGTACATTTGTCCTTCTTTGTCGGGCAATTGTCCGGTAGCAAAAGCACTGGCTTCGTTTACTAAATAGGGTGGCAAATATTCTGTATATCCTGCATCGGTATTGTAATCTAGAAAGTATTGAATAAGTGCTCTCTGTAACTTGGCCCCTTTTCCCTTGTACAAAGGGAATCCACTACCGGTAATTTTAGCACCCGTTTCAAAATCAACCAAATCATAGGTTTTAATTAAATCCCAATGGGGAACCGCTCCTGCATACAAATCGGGTTTTAAGCCACCTTCTCTTACCACTACATTTTCTTCTGGCGTTTTACCTTCTGGCACTGCATCGGCAGGTAGATTAGGCAATAATACTAAAGTGGCTAGTAATTCTTTTTCTACTATAGCCATTTGATCTTTTAATGGCTCTAATAAAGCTTTCCATGCTGCTACATTTGATTTAATGGAATCAGCCTCTGCTTGATTACCAGCAGCCATGTATTTACCTATTTCTTTAGATGCAGCATTCACTTTGGCCTGAGTTTGGTCAAAATCTGCTTGTAATTTTTTTCTTTCGTCGTCTAAGGATACCACCTGATCTACCAATTCGAGCTGTTTAAACTGCTTTAAAGCCAGCTTTTTCTTCACTTCAGCGGTATTATTTCGTAAAACCTGCACTTGTAACATACAATCAATTTTTGCAAATATAACTTTTGCAGCTTGATGAAAGCAACGTTCAACCTTTTACCTTTGCAGAATGTATATTAAAGACGACATACAACAGCGATGGTGGGCCCTCGAAGCCAAATTGGTAGATAAATTCGGTAAAAAGCCAGATTTAGAAGCCGTTTTATTTTTGGTGGGTTTGCAAGAAACAGGCTTTATTGTTGAAAAAATTAGCAAAGAGCAAAAACAAGACCTCATGCATGTGGCTGTTTGTACCATATTAGCACAAAGTGGTTATTATATTAAAGCAGGGAACGACGAAGACGGATGGCCACATTTTACACAAGTCAAAGAAATTCCTGTACTTCACTTAATAGAACAAGAGAATTTTATTAAAGACCATGTGTTATTGTATTTCGAACAAATGGGCTTCTAAAAAATAGTTAGATTACCAGTTAAGAATTACTAACAACCAATTGATTTTTATTCAATATTTGCAAAATAAAAAATAAACTATATGAACCTTTTTCCGGCAGAACTAAAGTACACCAAAGACCATGAGTGGATTAAGTTAGAAGGCAATATTGCTACCATAGGTATTACCGATTTTGCACAGCATGAATTGGGTGATATTGTTTATGTAGACATCAATACAGTTGGCAAAACCCTAGCTGCCGAAGAAGTTTTCGGAACTGTAGAAGCGGTGAAAACAGTAAGTGATTTGTTTTTGCCTGTTGCAGGAACTGTTACAGAGATCAATAATTTACTTGAAAAACAACCCGAATTAGTAAATACAGATGCTTACGGAGACGGTTGGATGATTAAAATGGAAGTGACTAATCCAGCAGATGTTGCTGAATTGTTAAGTAGCCAAGCATACACCGATTTAGTAGGATAATTAAAAATATTTGCAAGCGCATAAGCAAAAATTTATCTTTGCTTATGCGCTTACTTAATAGATACCCCTTTTCGCCAGCTATTTTATTTTTTGCTTTTATAAGTTCTTTATTTTGCCTACCTGGCAATCAGTTTCCAACAGGACAATTTTTCAATATCCCTCAATTAGACAAAGCAGTTCATATTTCATTCTTTGCTACGCTTTGTTTGCTATTTAGTTTTCCGTTTAAAAAAAGCCTTATTAGTGTTCCCAAAATAAAACAATGGTTTTTAATCATTTGTTTATTAGGCATCTCTTATGGAATAGCCATTGAATTCATACAAGAAAATTGGATTCCTAACAGAAGTTTTGAATTACTAGATATTGTTGCAGACAGCATTGGTTGCCTTTTGGCTTTGGGGATCAGCTATAGAAAATTGCTTCCGACTAAATAACCCCTTAAGGACATCCAAGATAGAAAATAATTGATTTTTGTTTAAGTAATTAGCTAGTACGTCAAATAATATTGCTGATTCAAAGACATTAGTTGGTTCTTCTTTTAACCAGCATCCTTACTTTTGTATCCTAATGGCTTATTTTAACCTGAACGATAGTGTCAACTTATTAGAAAAGCTTACCCTCAAGCGTTTTTGGAACGCTGCGTTGGTGTATACGAGTTACCGTTTAACAAGACTAACTGGCAAACCTATTCAATGGGGCTATCCTATTTCTATTTCATTTGAACCAACAACCTCTTGTAATCTTCGCTGTCCGGAATGTCCTAGCGGTTTGCGCGCTTTTACCCGACCAACTGGCATGTTAGAAGAAAGTTTTTTTAAACAAACAATCGATGAATTATACAAAGAGTTGTTATACCTAATTTTTTATTTTCAAGGTGAGCCTTATTTAAACCCCGATTTTTTACCAATGGTGCAATACGCCCACCAAAAAGGTATTTACACTGCAACATCTACCAATGCCCATTACCTAACGGATGCAAAAGCAAAAGAAACTATTGAAAGCGGGCTTGATCGATTAATCATTTCAATAGATGGCACTTCACAAGAAGTATACGAACAATATCGGATTGGAGGGAAATTAGAAAAAGTAATAGAAGGCGCTAGAAATATTGTTAAATGGAAAAAAGCATTAAACAGTAAAACCCCATTTGTGTTTTTTCAATTTTTAGTTGTAAAGCCTAATGAACACCAAATTGATGCCATTAAAAAATTAGGCGCAGAAATTGGTGTTGACCAAGTTCGATTTAAAACGGCACAGGTATACGATTTTCAAAATGACCCACATGGATTGGTGCCAACCATTGAAAAATATAGTCGCTATAAAAAAGATAAAGCCGGTAATAGACAAGTGAAAAGTGGACTGAGCAACCATTGCTGGAAACTTTGGCATGCCAATGTAATCACATGGGATGGATTAGTGGTGCCTTGTTGTTTTGATAAAGATGCTACCCACCAACTTGGAAATTTGCATACCCAAAGTTTTAAAGAAACCTGGAACAATAGCAATTACAAACAGTTTCGACAAGAACTAATTACTAGCAGAAAAAATATTGATATCTGTGCCAATTGTAGTGAAGGGTTAAGTGTTTGGGAAGATTAATCAATCAATTTTAATGTTTTGGAATTGAAAAAATATTCATCAAACACAGTTTAGAAACAATTGAACTGAATCGACTCCTCGATAAAATGCCAACCATCATTAATACCATATGTGTATTTCAATAGTACAATATCAAAATCCTTCCACATAGTCCATTAGCTGCAAACATCTATTTATATTCGTAAGATGAAGCAATTGACCCACACCTTTATGTTGCTCGTTTTTTGCCTATTTGCATTAAACGTAATATCTCAATCCCCACGCAATTATGAATTTCGCGGCGTTTGGGTTGCAAGCGTTGATAATATTGACTGGCCAAGTAGTAAAAATCTTTCTGTTGATGCGCAAAAAGCCGAATTCATTAAACTGTTGGATATGCACCAACAGAATGGAATGAATGCTGTTGTTGTTCAAATTCGTCCTGCAGGTGATGCGTTATATCCTTCTCAATTAGAACCTTGGAGTGAATTCTTAACTGGCAAACAAGGCCAACCACCCGTGCCTTATTACGATCCCTTAGCATTCATGATTAAAGAAACACATATTCGGGGAATGGAATTTCATGCTTGGCTAAACCCCTATCGTGCGGTATTTAATATGCAAAGGTCTTCAGTTGCACCTACACATTTAACCAAATTACATCCAGAATGGTTTTTGGTATATGGCGATAAAAAATATTTTAATCCAGCACTCCCAGAAGTGCGCCAACATACAGCCAGGGTAGTAAAAGATATTGTTACGCGTTATGATATTGATGCCATTCATATGGATGACTATTTTTATCCTTACAGAATTACTGGCAAAGAATTTCCAGACCAACAAAGTTTTGCGCAGTATGGCAAGGGAATGGACAAAGAAAATTGGCGTAGAAGTAATTGCGATAGTATTATTAAATTATTATACCAAACGATTCGTGCTGCAAATCCTAGGGTAAAATTTGGCATCAGTCCTTTTGGTGTTTGGCGTAATAAAAGCCAAGACCCAATGGGTAGTGAAACCAAGGCTGGTCAAACCAATTACGATGATTTGTATGCCGATATTTTATTGTGGATGGACAAAGGATGGATTGACTATGTGGTGCCCCAACTGTATTGGGAGCGTGGTCATAAATTAGCCGACTACGATGTTTTATTGAAATGGTGGAACGAACATACTTATGGCAAACAAGTATATATTGGATTAGGCATTTATCGTGCAGGCACAAACCCTGCTTGGAAAAATTTAAATCAAATTCCAGAGCAATTAACGGCCTTAAGAAATATACCTACAACACAAGGTGCCATTTATTTTAGTAGTAAAACATTCGAAAAAAATCCAAATGGATGGAGTGATAGTTTACGCAATCATTACTATTACTATCCTGCTTTAGTGCCACCCATGTCATGGATTGATGCCATAGCACCAGAACAACCAAGCATTCTAAAACAAGCGAATGGCATGATTCAAGTGAGCAATACTGGCAAAGAAACCATCAAAGCATTTGGGGTTTTTACTCTAGAAAATGGAAAGCCTATTAATGTAACGAACGCACAATTAGTGCAATTAATAGTAGCCGAAAAAGCAGCTTTAATAGACCTTTCAAAAGTACCTGATATTAATGGCAAACGCATTTGCATAGCGTCTATTGACAGAAATAATAATATTAGTACGCTGATAGAATTAAAGTAATTATCCGAACTGAATTTCTATTTTTTGGGAATTTTTCCAAACACCAAATTTTGCTTCGGTTGCTTGAAAACGGAAATCAAAAATTCCTTTTAATTGACGTTTAACAAATAACCAATTGGCTATATCACCCAAAAAGAAAAAAGGCAGTTTATAGTGTACAATATCTGTCATTTCAACACCGCCTTCTACCGCTTTAAAATGGTGTTGGTGGTGCCACATGGCATAAGGTCCAAACCGTTGTTCGTCAATAAAATATTGTTGGTCTGCCACCTGCGTAATTTCTGTCATCCAGTATAATGGAATTCCTAGAACAGGTTTTACGGTATATTCAATAATTTGACCTGCGTACATAGTTTTTCCATGGTGTTTCGATACAATCAAGAATCCTAAATTACTGGGGGTAATGTCTTTTAAATTGTCTGGCTTACTAAAAAAATCCCAGGCCTCTGTTAAACTAATAGGAATGGTTTGTATTGTTTTTATGGAATAAACTTTAGACATAATACCAAGATTTATGGAACTAACAACAAATTGGCCATAAAGTTGCCTTTAATGGCTGCTATGATTCAATTATCTTTATAAAATGTCAGATATCGCAATACAAAAACAAGCATTCGAGAAAATTTATGCCGAATTAAATATCGAGCAAAGAAAAGCTGTTGATACAATAGAGGGCCCGGTTATGGTGATAGCTGGACCAGGAACAGGAAAGACACAAATTTTAAGCGCTAGGATTGGTAAAATATTATTAGAAACTGATGCACAACCCGAAAATATTCTTTGCTTAACTTATACCGATGCTGGAGCAGTGGCCATGCGCAAAAGACTATTGGATTTTATAGGGCCCGATGCGTATAAAGTGAATATTTACACCTTCCATGCTTTTTGCAACGATATCATTCAAGAGAATTTATCCTTGTTTTTAAAAACATCTCTCGACCCAATTTCTGATTTAGAAAAAATAGATTTATTTAAACAGCTCATAGATAGTTTCGACAAAGACAATCCATTAAAACGTTACCGTGGAGATGTGTATTTTGAAATTAATAACCTGCAACAATTATTTAGTACAATGAAAAAAGAGGGCTGGACCCCTGCATTTATTGAACAAAAAATTGACGATTATATTGCAGATCTGCCAACGCGTGATGACTATATTTATCAAAAAGCATACAAACAATTTAAGGCTGGCGATGTAAAAGCAAACAAGTTAGCAGATGAAATAGAAAAGATGGAAAAGCTGCGTGCTGCAGTTAATCAATTCAACGTTTTTCAATCATTAATGAGTCAGCGTAAACGCTATGATTTTGACGATATGATTAATTGGGTGATTCGTGCTTTTGAAGAGAACCCAAATTTATTATCGAGATACCAAGAACAGTTTCTCTATATTTTAGTAGATGAATACCAAGATACCAGTGGTACACAAAATAAAATTGTACAATTACTTATAAATTTTTGGGAGCAACCAAATGTATTTGTTGTAGGAGACGACGACCAAAGTATCTATCGTTTTCAAGGAGCCAATGTTGAAAATATGATTGGCTTTGCGCAGCATTATAAAGATGATTTGGTTAAACTAGTCCTCACAAATAATTATCGGTCTACCCAACCTATCTTGGATATTTCAAAAACCTTAATCGACCGAAACCAAGAAAGATTAATCAATCAAATTCCAGGTTTAAGTAAAACATTGGTTGCTTCAAATAAAGCACTACAAAATCTAACACACCAACCAATTATTAATGAATATGCTTCTGTCAGACAAGAAATGATTGATATCTGTTTGCAAGTAGACAGCCTATTAAAAAATGGTGTGCTCCCAGGAAGAATTGGTATCATTTATAAAGAAAATAAATACGGAGAATCGCTGACCGATTTTTTTAAGCAACAAAAAATTGCGGTATACAGCAAAAGAAATTTAAATATTCTTCAAATTCCACTTGCCAAAAAAATCATTCTGTTTTTAGAATATTTATCAGCAGAACTAGATACGCCGTTTGGTGGCGAAGAAATGCTATTTGAAATTTTACATTTTAATTGGTTTCAAATTCCAGCAATTGAAATAGCACAAATGACTGCCCATGTTGCAGATAAAAAATTTGGTGAAAACAAAACCAGTTTAAGAAAATTAATTCGCCAAAAATCAACAGCACCAGCTGCCGACCTGTTTAGCCAAGCGCCAGCATCTGGCATTAAAATAGCCAGTGATGCCATTGAAAGTTTAATAGCCGATGCTGCTAATTTGAGTTTAATAAATTTATTCGAAAATATTATTCGCGCAAGTAATGTGTTGGGATGGATTATGCAAAGCCCTGAAAAACACTGGCATTTACAAGTACTAACTGGATTGTTTGAATTTGTAAAAGAAGAAGCAGGAAGAAATCCTACTTTAAGTTTAAGCCAATTGGTAAATATTTTTTCTTTGATGGAAAAAGAAAAATTAAACCTACCGTTGGTACAAGTAAGTGGCAACGACAAAGGCGTGAACCTATTAACTGCTCACGGTTCTAAAGGTTTAGAATTCGAACACGTATTTTTTGCTGGATGCAATGCAAGTAGTTGGGAGAAAAAAAGAAAACCGGGTGGCGGATACGCTTTTCCGGATACGCTATTTATATCCACTTCTCAAAAAAATGAAGAAGAAGAACTACGCAGGTTATTCTATGTAGCACTTACAAGGGCTGAACTCAATTTACATATTTCGTATAGCAAATTTAAAAATGATGGAAAGCCTTTAGAGCCTTCTATGTTTATAGCAGAAATTTTATCGGAACATGATATGCCTGTTAAAAAACCAGAAATAAGTACCGAAATATTAAGTGCATTTGCACTTGTTCAATTCGATCAAGAACAAGCACCAGAAATTGCCAAAGTTGAAGCAGATTTTATTACCCAAATTCTCGACAAGTTTGTAATGAATGTAACGGCATTAAATAATTACTTAAAATGTCCTTTACAATTCTATTTTCAAAATCTAGTACGTGTGCCTTCTGGAAAGTCCGAAGCCACTGAATTTGGATCGGCTGTGCATTATGCTTTAGAACAATTGTTCACTAAAATGCAGGAAACAGAAAAGTTTCCAGACCATCAACAATTTATTAAATATTTTGAATGGTTCATGCATCGACACCGTGAAAGTTTTACTAGAGAACAGTTCGAACGACGCATGGAATATGGCCACCGAGTATTGTTAAATTATTATCAACAATACATTAATACTTGGCCAAAAATTGTAGCGGTAGAAAGAACCATCAGAAATGTGGTGGTAGCAGGTGTGCCATTAAAAGGCAAACTAGACAAACTAGAATTTGAGGGCGGTTCGGTTAATGTGGTAGATTATAAAACGGGCGATATAGAGAATGCAAAAAGCAAATTAAAACCCCCACACGAAAAAGATCCAAATGGTGGAGACTATTGGCGTCAGGCTGTTTTTTATAAACTATTGGTAGACCATTACGACCAAAAAAATTGGAAAGTAATTAGTACTGAATTTGATTTTATAGAACCAGATAAAAAGAAAATATACCGCAAAGAGAAAATTACTATTACACCCGAAGACATGACTACGGTAACCCACCAAATTCAAACTGTTTGGAAAAAAATTCAGGACCGAGAACTCTATACAGGATGTGGCAAAAAAGAATGCCATTGGTGTAATTTTGTAAAAGACAACCAACTAGCAGTTGCTTTACACGATATCAATGAATTAAACGAGAGTGCCGAAGAATAATTAACTTTTCACTATTGAAGGACTGTAAATTAAGTGCCATACAGTTCTATATTTGCTGTTAAAACAAGCGCTCCACCGAATGAACCGAATTATGAAATTGAACTATACAAAGCTATTTGTTTTACTCTTTTGTTTTATAGCAAGCATTAGCTTATTCTCTTGTGCCAATATTATTCCTCCAGGTGGAGGGCCAAGGGATAGTTTGCCGCCAAGATTAATCAATTCATTACCCAAAGACTCGGCTGTAAATATTAGTACGCAAAATATTGTATTGACTTTTGACGAATACGTTCAGTTGCAGGCTGTAAATGAAAATGTAATTATTTCTCCCAACCCCATTAAATCGCCAATTATAGATTCTAAGTTGCGCAATGTAACTGTTAAATTAAAAGATAGTTTAGAAAAAAATACTACCTATTCTATTAATTTTGGAAGCGCCATTAAAGACGTAAATGAAGGAAATTTGGCTAAAGAATTTACCTATGTTTTTTCTACCGGAAATAAAATAGACACCAATCACTACAATGGCTATGTAATACTAGCAGAAAGCGGAAAAATTGATAGTACTTTAATTGTTGTTTTACACAATAATTTAAATGATAGTGCTATTGTAAAAAATAAAGCACGCTATTTGGCTAAATTAAATGGCAAGGGATATTTTAATTTTAATTTTTTACCAGCAGGCCAATTTGCAGCCTATGTTATACCCAATGATTTTACCCAAAAATACGACGACAGTACCAAATTATTCGCCTACTTAAACCAGCCTATTGTTATCAATAAAAATACGCGAACAGATACGCTTTATGCATACCAAGAATTTAAAAAAAAGGATAAACCCGTAACTGCTAGTATGGCGCCAAAGTCAACAGGGAAAGCGCCTCCAGAAGATAAGAGACTTAAATACACTGTGAATTTAGAGAATGGACAACAAGATTTATTGGGTACACTAGATTTAACCTTTAGTAGAAAATTAAAATCTTTTGATAGTAGCAAAATTGTTTTATACGATACCCTTTTTAAGCCCATTACAGGTTATAAATTTTCTTTAGATACATCAAATACAAAATTATCTATCCAATATCCTTGGAAAGAAAAAACTGCTTTTCGTATTATCATTAATAAAGACGCGGTATCAGACACTTCAGGCATCAATCTTCCAAAAGCAGACAGTGCCAGGTTCATTACCAAAAAAGAATCAGACTATGGTAGTTGTAGATTTCGATTCCCAAATATTGACCTAACCAAAAACCCAGTATTGCAATTAATTGTTGAAGCAAAGATTGTTGAATCAATTCCAATTACTGGAAAAGAATTTATACGCAAAAGATTCAAGCCTGGTGAATATGAAATTCGGGTGCTGTTAGATGCCAATAAAAACGGCGTTTGGGATGCAGGAAAATTTTCGGTTCCAAAAAAACAACCTGAAATTGTACTATCATTTCCTAAAAAAGCAGTCATAAAAGCCGATAGAGATACAGATCAAAGCTTTACATTCTAGCAAATATGCACCCTTATGAAATTTAGCGCTATAGATAAAACACTATTTACTTTGAGCTTATTTGTATCTGTTTTTTGGGGAATAAGTATTTTTGGCATTGTTAACATCTACCATTTTGCCATAGTTGGAGCAATATTTGAACTACTTTGGCTACCAATGATCTTACTATTGTTTGCCCTGCCCATATTTATTATCAGACATTGGAATAAGGTGAATTTTAATTCGAAAACGGCTTTTCCCTACTCACTGATTTTAATTTTTGGCACTTGTTTAGGGATTCTTTTTCGTTTTTTTACTTAATCACCAGATAGTATTAACAATAGTTTCATACAAAGCAATCGCTACTTATCTTTGCCCAATGCAACTTCCTTCTACCCTCATTGAAAACGCAGTATTGCAATTCTCGAAATTACCGGGAATTGGCAAAAAAACTGCATTGCGTTTGGTGTTGCACCTATTAAAACAAGACGTTCAAGAAGTACAATTTTTTGGAGAAATCATCACTAAAATGCGCAAGGACATTCAATTCTGTAAGCGCTGTTTTAATGTTAGCGATGGCACAATTTGTTCTATTTGCGCCAATTCAATGCGCAACCAACACCTAATTTGTGTGGTAGAAAATATTCGTGACGTGATAGCTATTGAAAGTACCCAACAGTTTAATGGCACTTACCACGTGCTTGATGGAATCATCTCACCACTCGATGGCATTGGTCCCGATCAATTAAATATCAATCCCTTGGTACAAAGAATTCAACAAGAAAACATTGAGGAATTGGTTTTTGCGCTTAGCCCCAATATTCAAGGAGATACTACTATTTATTATATCCAGAAAAAAATAGCACACCTCTCCTGCAAAGTCACCACCATTGCTAGAGGCATTGCTTTTGGTGGCGAATTAGAATACGCCGATGAAATGACACTTGCTCGAAGCATAGCCAATCGCTTACCTGTTCAACAATATGTAAAATAATTTTTAGGATGAAGAAGAAAATACTTGTTGCCACCTTATCTATTGTAATAACTGCTGTAATTGGTATTTGGTTTTTTGTGTTTTACAAACCCACCCATTTTAAAAGAGATGTGGCAGACGAGAAAGGCATTAGCATCAGCGCGCCAGATTTGGTAAAAGCATTTCAAGAAAACGAAACAACAGCCAACACCACCTATTTAGATAAATCCGTTGAAATAAAAGGAGAAATTGTAGAAGCTAAACCCGATCAGTCTGGTTTAACCATGCTCACTTTAAAAAGCAATGACGCCATGGCGGGTGTATTGTGTACTTTAAAATCTGCCGACACCACACTTAA
The DNA here is from genome assembly GCA_026391415.1 of Bacteroidota bacterium. GTDB lineage: Bacteria > Bacteroidota > Bacteroidia > Chitinophagales > Chitinophagaceae > Sediminibacterium. The sequence continues at coordinate 2,933 of JAPLEL010000050.1, read as the reverse complement.
AGCGGGTCAAACAATTACTGTAAAAGGAATTTGTACCGGTTTTTTAAGTGATGTCGTTTTAAAAGAAGCCATTATTATAAAATAAATTACATGCTAAAACAACTATTCATTGCCCTATTGTTAATGGGCACTTTCAACACGGCAATTATTGCACAAAACTTACACAGTACCAAGTCTGCTAAAATTAAATTTTTTTCTAGTTTGGCTGCAGAAGATATTGAAGCAACCAATGCTCAAGCCGTTAGTAAACTCGATACAAAAACAGGCGCTATCAACTTCATTGTATTAATTAATGGTTTTGTATTTGAAAATGAATTGATGCAAAAGCATTTCAACGAAGATTACATGGAAAGCACCAAGTTTCCTAAAAGTGAATTTAAGGGTTCGCTAACTAATTTATCTGCCATCAATTTTAATAAAAATGGTAATTATCCTGCTATTGTATCGGGTAACTTAACCATACGCGGCATAAGTCAGCCAGTAAAGGCAACTGGCAGCATCATTGTTGCCAATGGCAAAATCACTGTAAAAAGCATTTTTAAAATTAAAGTGAAGGATTTTGGTATTGCTGGCAGTGATATTGGCAAAAGTATTGCTAATGAATTAGAAATCACTGTAACTAGTATATACGACTAATTCATTATATTCTTGGAAAATCAAGCTCCGCCTACTATTTTTGCACAATAGTAGGCGGATTTGTTTATTGTTCGGCCTGCTAAACCCTTTGGGGTACAATCGAACTAATAAACGTTTTGAAGAGCCTACCTCATTTCTCTCCTAGCGTTTTAAGTTTGATCTATCAACCTTTCTGTTATAAATACACAGAATTAAAATTATTGTATGGATATCAAACAAGCTTTGGCAAAAAGAATATTGGTAATTGATGGCGCAATGGGCACCATGATACAACAACATAAATTAACCGAAGCAGATTACCGTGGCGACCGTTTTAAAAACTGGCATTCTGATGTAAAAGGCAATAATGATTTATTGAGCATTACACAACCCGATATTATTATTGGCATTCACAAACAATACCTTGAAGCTGGCGCCGATATTATAGAAACCAATACGTTTAGCAGTACAGTAATTGCCATGGCAGATTATGATATGCAGTCATTGGCTTATGAATTAAATATAGCATCTGCAAAATGTGCGCGTATTGCAGCAGATGCTTATACAGCAAAAGATCCGTCAAAACCAAGATTTGTTGCTGGGGCTATTGGGCCTTTAAATAAAACCTTGAGTTTATCTCCAGATGTAAATAATCCTGGATTCAGGGCTGTTAGTTTTGACGATGTTGTTGCAGCTTATTACGAACAAATTGGTGGATTAGTAGATGGAGGTGTAGACATTATTTTAATTGAAACAATTTTTGATACACTAAATGCTAAAGGCGCTATCTACGCTGTTAAAAAATATTTCAGAGAAACAGGTAAGCCTGAATTGCCAATTATGATTAGTGGCACCATTACCGATGCTTCTGGAAGAACCCTTAGCGGACAAACACTAGAAGCTTTTTATACTTCAGTGATGCACGCTAACCCATTGAGCGTTGGTTTGAATTGTGCACTAGGTGCTGCAGAAATGCGCAGTCATATTGAAGAGTTAAGTCAAATAGCTTCTTGTTATACTTCTGCTTATCCAAATGCAGGGTTACCAAATGCCATGGGTGAGTACGATGAGCAACCACACGAAACAGCACATTTTATTGAAGAATGGGCCAAACAAGGTTTTGTAAATATTGTAGGAGGATGTTGCGGAACTACCCCAGACCATATTAAGCATATTTACGAAAATGTAAAAGACCTAAAACCAAGAGAATTACCAGTTTTAGAAACCGCTATATAAAAAAATTATGTCTAGCATCAAACCATACTTACGTTTATCGGGTTTAGAGCCACTGGTTATTAGGCCTGAAACAAATTTTGTGAACGTTGGTGAAAGAACCAATGTAACAGGATCTAAAAAGTTTGCCCGACTAATCAAAGAAAATAAATACGAGGAGGCCTTAACTGTTGCACGCCAACAAGTAGAAAGCGGCGCGCAGATTTTGGATGTAAATATGGATGATGCCTTGCTAGAAGGTGTTTGGGCCATGACCAATTTTTTAAACTTAGTACAATCAGAACCAGATATTGCGCGAATTCCTATCATGATAGATAGTTCGAAATTCGAAATTATTGAAGCTGGATTAAAATGTGTGCAAGGAAGATGTATTGTGAATTCTATTTCAATGAAAGAAGGCGAAGCCAAATTTATTGAGCAAGCGTTCATTTGTAAAGCATTTGGCGCAGCAGTTATTGTAATGGCATTTGATGAAGTAGGACAAGCCGATACCAAAGAAAGAAAAGTTAGTATCTGTTTGCGTGCTTATAAAATATTAACGGAGCAAGTTGGATACGCACCACAAGACATTATTTTTGACCCGAATATTTTTGCTATTGCTACCGGAATAGAAGAGCACAATAATTATGCAGTAGATTTTATTGAAGCAACGCACGAAATAAAACAACTCATGCCACTTGCCAAAGTGAGCGGAGGTGTATCAAATGTTTCTTTTTCTTTTAGAGGCAATGACCATGTACGCGAAGCTATCCATTCTGTATTCTTATTCTATGCCATTAAAGCGGGCATGGATATGGGTATTGTAAATGCTGGTCAGTTGGTGGTATATGACGAGATTGAACCAACCCTTCGCCAATTATGCGAAGATGTTATTCTCAATAAAAACAACGACAATAACGAAGCCACCGAAAAATTAATTATACACGCAGAAACTGTTCGTGCAAAAGGAAAAGTAGAAATACGTGACGAAAAATGGCGCAATGAAAGTGTAGAAGAAAGACTCAAACATTCATTGGTAAATGGTATCACAGAATATATTGATTCCGACACCGAAGAAGCCCGTCAAAAATATCCAAAACCATTAG
>JAPLEL010000021.1 GCA_026391415.1 Bacteroidota bacterium | reverse complement strand
TAAGAGCTCGTTTAAATTTAGAGTCTACTATTGCTAAGTATTTAACCGTTGGTGTAAACTTTCAATTTTCTGAAAGAAACGAAAGCACTGTACCTGTTGCTTTGGCTGATATGATTCACACAACTCCTTATGGTTCTTATTTTGCAACCGATGTAAGTAATGTACCTACGCTTCCACTAACTCTTAGGAATAGCCCTAATGATGATCCAGGAAACAACACACATCCGTTTATGACGCAAACTTATACCGACAGAATGTATAAGTACGATAATATCTTTTCTACTTTATATGTAAAAGGAACTTTGCCACTAGGTTTTTCTTACCAAGTAAACTTCTCTCCAAGATTTGATGTGTTGCGTGAATTCAACCACCAATCAGCTTTAAACCCAACCATTGCTGGTAAAAAAGGTGTAGTGGATAGAAGAAACCAAAATGTTTATTCTTGGCAGTTAGATAACGTATTGCGTTGGAATAAAAAATATGGCAAACATGCCATTGAAGCAACTTTTTTAGTGAATGCAGAGAAATTCCAATCTTGGAATACCAATATTCACGCAGAAAATTTTGCACCAAACGACAACTTGAGTTTCAATGCACTTCAGTCTGCAACGCAAACACCAATTGTATCTAGTGACGACCAATATTCAACAGCTGACGCCTTGATGGGTCGTATTAACTATAACTACAACCAACGTTATTTTTTAACACTAACAGAAAGACGTGATGGTTATTCTGCATTCGGTCAACAAAACCCAAGAGCAAACTTCCCTTCTGCTGCTATTGCTTGGGCTTTGAGTGAAGAGAAATTCATGAAAGGCACCGAAAAATGGTTAGACTATGCAAAAGCTAGGGTTTCTTACGGAGAAAATGGTAACAGAGAAATTGGTAGATATGCCGCATTGTCGAACTTATCTTCTGGTACTTATACCTATGTTACTTCTGGTGGTGCTGCTTACAACGTAGCACAAGTTTCTTCAAGCAATTTATATAACCCTGGTTTGAAATGGGAAAGAAATAGTTCCGTTAACGCAGGTATCGACTACTCTATTTTTAAAGGAATTGTTACTGGTTCAATTGACTATTATTCTAGGGTTACCAAAGATTTGTTGGTTAACAGAACATTACCTACGGTTACTGGTTTTACAAATATTCTTGCCAACTTAGGTGAAGTTCAAAACAATGGTTTAGAATTTAGTTTCAACACCAACAATATCAAAAATAAAAATTTAGAGTGGAGATCAACTATTTCATTTTGGTTGAACCGCAATAAAATAAATCACCTTTACGGACCAACACCTGATTTTGATGCTGCTGGTAAACAAATTGGTTCTTCAGAAAAAGATGATATTGCAAATGGATGGTTTATTGGTCAACCAATTCAAGCTATCTATAATTATAATGTAGTAGGTGTATGGCAAACTGCAGATGCAGCTTTGGCTAAAACCTTTGGTTACAAACCAGGTGATTTTAGATTACAAGATACCAATGGAGATGGAACCTATACTATTGCAGATAAGCAATTTATTGGAAGAACGACTCCAGACTTTTCTTGGAATTTACGTAACGAATTTAAGATCTATAAAAACTTCGACTTCTCATTTACATTGTATGCTAAAATGGGTCAGTTAACCAATTTCGACGAAGCTAAAAACGTAGATAATTTCTATGATCGTTCTCAGTTTTATCAACGTCCTTATTGGACTCCATCAAACCCAATTAATGACTATGCTGCAATGATGTCTAATGCAGGTGGTGGTGTTTCTTGGAACGTATATAGAAGTTCTACTTTTATAAGACTTAGCAATATCAGTTTGGGATATACTATTCCAACTGAGTTAGCAAAAAAATGGAAAATTGATGGTTTAAAAACCTATATTAATGTTGTAAACGCTGCAGTATTTTCTAACTGGAAATATTTTGATCCGGAAAATAAAGGATCTAATGTTGGCGGCGGCCCAACTCCTTACACCATTAATTTTGGTATCAACCTTACCTTATAAGATAACCACAAAAACTGATTGATATGAACAAAAATATTAAATACACTAGCCTACTTGCCATCATACTGATTTGTGTGATGAGTTTAGAGAGCTGTAAACAAGACTGGTTAACGCCAAAGCCCTTGTCGATTTATTCACCTGAAAATACCTATGTAGATATTGCAGGTTTTAAAGCCGGCCTTGCGGGTTGTGCCCTTAACTTAAGAGCAGAATTTTATGGTGATGGTTCACCTATTATTACTGAATTAATTTTCTCTGAAATTTCTGTAGAAGGAACCGATGACAAAACGGGTCCTGCTCAAAATATGGATTTGCAAATTAAACCAGATGCCAATTTAAACAGTGCAGATTTTAATAAAATTGGTTGGTATTGGATACAAGAGTACAAAGGTATTCGTATGGCTAACACCATTATTTCTAGATTACCAACGGCTACTGCTATTTCTGATGCAGATAAAAACATTTTGATGGGTCAGGCCTATTTTTATCGTGCTTTTGACTACTATCGTTTAACGAATCAGTTTGGTGACGTTCCTTGTCCTACTAAAGAAATCACTACAGCTAAAGTGGATTTTACCACTGTAAAACGTGCTGTGATTTTAACTAGAATGAAGCAAGATTTAGAAACTGCTGTAAAATATGTTCCTTGGGTTACCGATAAAGGAGACGTAAACAGAGGTGCTTGTTATCATTTGTTAACCAAAATTAATTTGGCGCTTGGTTTATTTGACGATGCTATTGCTTCTTCATCTGCTGTAATTAATGCTGGTACATTTAAATTAATGACTGCACGTTTTGGTGTTAATGCTTCTGATGCAACAAAAAACATTACTTGGGATTTACACCGTCCTGAAAATAAAGCAGCCGCTGCTAATACAGAAGGTTTGTTTTTAGTTACAGATCGTATAGGAACACCAAGTGCTTGGACAGACGGAACACCAGGTATGCGTATTATGCGTCAAACTGCACCAGGTGTTTCAATTGGTACGACCATTTTAACACCAATGGGTAAAACAGGTATGGTGGCAACTGCTCAACCAGTAAATGATATGATGAACATTTATGGTAGAGGTATTGGACGCTGTAGAAATACATCTTACCACTATTGGGAAATTTGGGATGATAAAAAAGATTTCCGTCACGACTCAACTTCTGGCAACTGGATGTATCCCGAAAAAATGGTGTACAATAACCCAGCTTTAAAAGGTGTTGATACTGCTTTTGGCATGAGACTTAGATTATACGGACCAACAGGAACACTATTGTGCGAAGATACTTTGCGTCGTTGGTTTCCTTGGCCGCATTACAAAGTATATATTCCAGACACAGAGAATGTACCTATGCAAGGTGGACACTCCGATTGGTATGTATTCCGTTTAGCTGAAACATATTTATTACGTGCTGAAGCCTATGTTTGGAAAGGCGATCAAGCTAGTGCTATGGCTGATTTAAATGCAGTTAGAACAAGGGCTGGTTGTTCTCCTTATACAAATGCTGGTGCAATTACCATTGCTTCTATCTTAGACGAAAGAGCGCGTGAATTGTATTGGGAAGAGCCTCGTAAAACTGAGTTAACTAGAATTGCTTACATCTTTGCTTCTACAGGTAAAGCATATAATGGCAAAACGTATACTTTAGCAAATTTCTCTACTTCTAATTTTATGATTGATCGTATTTTAGAGAAGAATATTTTCTATAAAACCAATTTTGTTACTGTTCACGCAGACCAATTTAGAATTAGTCAATACCATGTTTTATGGCCTATTCCTCAGGATGCTATTTTGGCAAACCCCGATGGTCATATTAACCAAAACATTGGATATTCTGGATCGGCAACCAATGTTCCTGCTTCGGATAAAATTGTTGAATAAATAATTGGTTTATTAATAATTATTTATGAGGCTGTATCAAGATTTTGGTACAGCCTCATTTTTTTGCAGTATTACTATAGAAGATATTTAGTAAATTTATCGTTCGAAAAATATAATATGAATAATAGCATCAAACTCCCACTGCTTTTTACTGTTTTAATGTTTTCTATTTTGGGTTTCGCTCAACCAAAACCCAAAGCAGACCTTTTAAAAATTGTTGACAATGCATTAATTGGTGCCAGCAACCAATACAAATTTTTAATGACCCAAGTACCTGCTGGTGTTTTACCAAAAACTTATTTAGCTACCAAAAAATTAGAAACGTCTAGTTCTACATGGTGGACTAGTGGATTTTATCCTGGCTCCTTATTGTATTTAAATGAAAATGCAAATGATGCGGCTATTTTAAAAGAAGCTTTAAGCCGTCAAAGTTTATTAACCAAAGAACAATTCAACAAAGGCACGCACGATTTGGGCTTTATGATGTTTTGCAGTTTTGGCAACTCAAACAGATTAGCCCCTTCAAAAGAATACAATGAAATTTTAATGAATAGTGCTAAATCTTTAGCAAGCAGATTCAATGCTGTTACAGGTTGTATTAAATCTTGGGATCATGGTACTTGGAAATTTCCAGTAATTATTGATAATATGATGAACCTTGAATTATTATTTTGGGCTACCAAAAATTCAGGTGATTCTTCTTATTATAAAATTGCCGTAACGCATGCAAATACTACCCTTAAAAACCATTATCGCGAAGACCATAGCTCTTTTCACGTTGTTGATTACGATCCTACAACAGGAAAAGTATTAGGCAAACAAACACACCAAGGATACTCCGATCCTTCTGCGTGGGCACGTGGTCAGGCTTGGGGCTTGTATGGTTACACCGTCATGTATCGTGCTACAAAAGATAAAAAATATTTAAAGCAAGCAACCGATATTGCGCAATTCATGATTAACCATCCTAGTGTTCCTGCAGATAAAATATTTTATTGGGATTTTAATACGCCAGATATTCCAGCAACCTACCGAGATGCTTCTGCAGCAGCTATTACAGCCTCTGCCTTATTAGAATTATGCAAGTATACCGATGCAAAAAATAGTGCTGTTTATTTTGCTTTTTCTGAACAAGTGATTCGTGCATTAGCGTCTAAAACTTACACAGCAACAATTGGTGCCAATGGTGGTTTTATTTTAAAACACTGTGTAGGAAATTTACCAAGCAATTCTGAAGTAGATACACCACTTACCTATGCAGATTATTATTATATTGAAGCAATGATGCGCTACAAAGCCATGGCTAAATAAATAATTTTAAAACTAAAATTTCTATTAGAAATACGGCATGAAATATAAAATGGAGCAAACATGGCGCTGGTTCGGACCAAATGATCCAGTTAGTTTACAAGACGTAAAACAAAC
>JAPLEL010000271.1 GCA_026391415.1 Bacteroidota bacterium | reverse complement strand
ATATTTTACCATTATTGGGCTTGAGCACGAAGAAAGTTGGCGGGCTTTAAACCCCAATAAATTGTATGACACTATTGATGTTGTTGACATAGCCAATCCTAATAAATACGAGCAAGTAGTGGTTAAAGTAGAAACAAGTTCCTTAAAACACGGCACTTGGAAATACTACAATCCCGCTTTTGGCTCGCTTATTCATATAGAAAACTATGTTTTAGATAAATTACTAATAGGTAATGAAACACCCAAAACACTTCTAACTAACTCAAGTGATTCATTAGGTTTAAAACCATTAAAAGACAGCACAAAAACCATCCCAAAACAAGTATTGGATTTTGAGAAAAAAAATAAAGGCAAAAAACAATCTAAATTAAGAGACGGAAATACTGGCGGTTAATACTTATAGCAACATCCTATTAAAATGCTGTTTAAAAAACATTAGCTGATAGTCAATAGAAACATTCCAGTATAAAAAATTATGTGCTCCTGGCCTTTCAGTATAATCGTGCGGTATTTTAAGTTTCAACATTTTTTCGTGTACCGCCCTGTTCATTGCCAATACCCCATCTTCTGTACCGCAATCAATAATAATGTCTAAGGAATCTTTCGGATAATTTTCTATGGTATTAAGCACACTCCAATCATGCCAATATTTTTTATTTGCAGTGGTATCTCCTAGTCTTTTTTCAACACCATAGCCTTTAGTGATAACAGTTACATGCAAAGCCCCACTGGTACTTCCACAAGCACTAAATTTATCGGAATGTCTAAATGCCAAAAACAATCCACCATGCCCACCCATACTTAAGCCGGTAATTGCACGGCCTTTTCTATTGGCAATACTTTCATAGTTTGCATCAATGAAATCTGGCAATTCTTTACTTACAAAAGTTTCATACCTGTACGTAGAATCAATAGGACTATCAAAATACCAACTGGTTGCTCCACCGTCCGGACACACAATCATCATTTGATAGGTATCTGCTAATTGTTGAATATGCGGCACTTTTTTCACCCAATTTGCATAAGCGCCAAATGCACCATGTAATAAATAAATTACCGGAAAACGTTTCCCTTTTTCGCCATAGCCATTCGGTTTAATTACCACTGTTTTTATTGGTCGATGCATTCCATTGCTAAATACTTCTACAGTGTCAACAGATGCTGCATTGGAAATAACAGGCATTAAGATTGAAAAAAACAGAACAAGAAACAGATTGAATTTTAGTTTCATAGTGGTATTATTAATTACTTGAATCATTTTTTTAAGAATAATAATTGAAAATCGATACAATTAAGTATTTCATAAAAAATAAAGTCACTTGAAATTAATCAAGTGACTTTAAATAACCATATTATTTTAAAAAATTGTTTGAACTATTTTTTTTCCATTGCTTTTTGCATTGGATTAACACCAGTGCTTTGGCCTCTTCCACCAGCTGCTCTTGCTTTGAAAATAGCAAATTTACTAGGTTCAACACTTCCGCCATTTTTTGGCCATGTATTATTACTCTCATCAATATCAGCCGTTTCACGCATTGGATCTAATTTAATGCTTGTAGCTTTTTTATTGGTTAAGAACAATTTGGTTACTTTATTTTCATTCAAGCGCCAAATTTGTGCAGGAATTCTTTCAATTTGTTTAGTACCATCTGCAAAACTAAATTCAACAATAATTGGCATGACTAATCCGCCTTTATTAGTGAAAGAAATTTCATACAAATTCACATTCGCATATTTTGCTTTTGCAGCTGCATCTAATGGATCTGAAGCAAAATTTGGAGGAGTTACTTTGAATTTTGTAGTGTCATAAGGCTCAATACCTCTTGCATAACGCCAGTAAAAATCGCGTAAGCTAGTATCTGCATCGGTTAAGAAAACAATGCTTTTGTCTTCGCGATTACGCATTTTAGAAATATCGTCATACATAGCAGATAATGGTTTTGGTAAAGACATCATACCATTAACCGCTTCCATTCCGCCACCACGCATACCACCTCTACCCATCATCATTCCTCCACCAGACGATGCCATGTTAGGATCAAACACACCATATTTAACAGATCGGAAGAGCGTCGT
>JAPLEL010000079.1 GCA_026391415.1 Bacteroidota bacterium | reverse complement strand
CCTAGTTTTTTATCGGGCTTACTTACACTCAAATCTTTCTCAACAATTCGTTTTAATACAATTTGAAACAAACTATCTTCTAGCCTTGTAAATTGTGTTTTATTACTTGCAAAAGAAACGGCGTAACCAACTTTACTGCTATTTTTCCATTTTAATTTTAAGCCTTGTGTTTCTGCATATTCATCGGCTAAACTATAATTAGCTTCATTATTTGTATTGGGATAATTGGTTTGTAATGCTTTTTGCAGCAATATTTTACTCTTTGCTAGTTCTAATACATTGTCTCCGCCCAATACCCCATTTCCGCCCGATAATGCGCCTAGGTCTAACCCTACTTGTCCGGCTAGCATAGACATTAATGAACCGCCCGAACTTTTACTATCCTCTACAAAAAAACTAATTTGCGCTTGATAGGTAACAGGTTTGTATAAAGCATATCCAAGGCCTATTCCTGCGCCAAATAGCATACAAACAATCAATTGAATAGTATTAGTGCTTACTACCAATTTAACAGAACGCCATGCGCGTAAAACAGGTGCTCTAAAAGTAAATTCTTCTATTGGTTCTTGTGGTTGCATGACACTGTTACTTTTTAAGTAAAACAAAAATACTTACAAGGGTTGTTACCGACGCTAGTACCGATGAAATGGTATTGGATGTAATCAATTTATTAATAGCTGCTTCGCCAGATGGAATAATAATTTTTGATCCTGGCAATACCGTTGGAAAGGTTCTAAAAAATAAAAAATGTTTGGTTTTTTTATTGAGCCCATTACTATATTGTACATACGCTTTCTTCAAAATCGCTTTGTCGGTTAGTCCGCCGGCTTCTGAAACATAGTATCGTAAACTACCAGTATTATAGGGTACAAATTGTTGGTTATATACAGCGCCTGTAACTTCTACCAATGTTTCTGTTTTAGGAATATAAATACTATCGTTGGCTTTAACCCGATAACTATTGTCTTTTAAATCAATTCCTACCAGTATTCCAGAACGATAAATTTTTATTTGCGATAAATTGGCATATGCATTTAATCCGCCGGCTCTAGCAATTAATTGTACTGCGGTTTCTTCTCTATTGCTGATGCTGAAAGTTCCTGGATACAATACTTCACCGCCTAGTTTAACTACACCAATTGATTCTTCGTTTAACAAACTAGATACAATGATTTTATCTCTGTCTTGTAAAATAAAACCTGTTTTGCTATCTGTTAAATTTTGTGCAACGCTAAAATGATAACTGTCTAAAACCACCGCCGTTAAAGAGTCTTTCGATTTTTTTGCATAGCGCAAAACCTCTACTTTTCTATTATCGGCTTTGTTATTAAATCCACCGGCTAACAATAAAACATCTTCTAATTGCATGCCTTCTCTAAACTCGTAATTACCCTGATTTTTTACGGCCCCTTCTACTTGTACTAGCTTTTGTTCGCGTAAATTTTCTATAAAAGGTATATAAACAGAATCGTCTTTGTTTAGTAGAATATCAAGCTCTTTTCTTGTTTGCAATTCGGTTAAATTGAAATTAACCATTTGTTTTTGCAGGTCTTTACTAACCCTATTAATATACCCTCTTAATAAATAAGCCGATTCTTTTACACCACCCGCTTTTTCTATTAATTGCTTTAACGTTAATTGGCTCGTTAATTCATAATTGCCTGGCATTGTTACTGCGCCGCCAATGTATAATTTATTAGAATAACTGTCGTTGATTTTATCGGCAAATACAGAGTCGGCATTTTTGGGTAAATAAGTACTAAAATCTTTTACCAAAATATCTTTAATAACTCTTTGCGATGCACCATATTGAAAAACTTTTACGCGCTCTTTATATGCTGTATCTCCAAATCCACCAGCCATGGCAAAAAGATCGGCTAGTGTTTCGTTGTTTTTTAATTCGTAAATAGACGGGCGTTTAATAGCACCAGTTAAAGACACATGTTTTTCGTAAAAAGGAAAATAAATAACGTCTTGGTCTTCTATTTTAATATTATCGTTAAATGTGCCACTTAATAAAAATTGGTAGAAATCTATCTCTGCAATTTTTTTGCTGTTTCTAATCAACTGTATATTACGCAATGATCCTTTCTCTGTTGGGCCTCCTGTAATATACAATAAATTAAAAACAGACAATACACCTGGAACCTGGTAGGTACCAGGCTTATAGGCTTCTCCTGCAGTAGTTACACGGATGGTTCTGTATTTTGTTAATAAAATAGTTAAGGTAGTTTTTCCGTTACCCAAATTTGGGTAAAAGGGTTTCATTTTTTTTGCAATAACTAGTTGCGCTTGTTCTAGTGTTAATCCACTAAGCGTAACAATACCAGCATACTTAATATTAATAAACCCATTGGCATTAATTTTTAGTAACTGAGTAGATTCATTATTACCTGTTAAAATAAGTTGCAACTGATCGTCGGGCCCTAGTATATAATTTTTGGGTGCGGCCAATTTCATATTTGGCGAAAAAGTATTTTTTGCACTAGAAAAAAAACGAATTCCAAAGATTGGCGAAGAACGGCGGGTAGGCATTTGTTTAATAAAACTAGTGTCGCCCATACTTGCATTTAGGTCTTCGGCTTCTTCTTCTAAATCAGATTCGGAAGTGTCTTCTACTTTTTTCTCAAAGCGTTTTTTTAATTGTAAATACTGTGGTCCATTCACCCCCATTTGGGTAAATAATTTTAATATTTCAGATTCAGACATCCCCATACTACTTGCATTGCGCCACATTTGAAATAGCTGCGCCTCACTAGTCCCAGACATATTAGCCAAACTACTAGTAGGTATTTTTTTTACTTGGCTATACCCAAAATTGCTAAACCT
>JAPLEL010000139.1 GCA_026391415.1 Bacteroidota bacterium | reverse complement strand
CCTTCTGCCACTTTTTCAATGGCCAACGCTGGTAATTGTTTAATAGCAAGCGCGTGTTTTGAAAAATACACTAATGCTATATCGGCCTGCTTTAATGCTCCATCGTATTCATGCATAAAATTTTCGTTCAAACTACTATAGGTGTGCAATTCTAAAATGGCAACTAATTGTCTGTTTGGAAATTGTTGTTTTAGCGCTTCTATTGTTGCCTTTACTTTACTTGGCGCATGTGCAAAATCGCGATAAACATTCACATTGTTATTTGATGCCAATAATTCTAATCTTTTTGAGGCCCCAGTAAATGAACCAATTGCCCTTACAAAATCTGAAGCTGTTACACTAAGTGTTTTACAAGCATAAAAAGCCGCCAACAGATTCATCAAATTATGATTGCCAAAAACTTTTAAATCCCCAGAAACCCCTTCAATGGTAACCGTTGTTTTTCCATTGTCAATACTGTGAACCGGCACTGCATATGGCTGATAGCGAATATCTGCACGTGGATGGTCTTTCACTAATTTTTCTAATACAGGATCAGAACTATTATAAATTAACAAGCCACCCGTTTCAATTTTATTAATAAAAATTACAAATTGTTCTAAGTAAAAATCAAAGGTTGGAAACACATTAATATGATCCCATGCAATGCCTGTTAAAATAGCTACATGAGGAAACAAGAAATGAAATTTTGGTTTGCGTTCTATAGCGCTTGCAGGATATTCATCACCCTCACAAACAATTACAGGTGCATTGGTAATATTAACCGATTGGTTGAATCCGTCTAATTTGGCGCCCACCAAATAATCAAAATCGAATGATAAAAATCGTAGCACATGCATAATCATGCTAGTGGTAGTTGTTTTACCATGGCTTCCTCCAACTACAATTCTTTGCTTTTGCTGACTTTCGTGAAAAATATACTCCGGAAAAGAATAAATTTTTAACCCAAGCTCCTTTGCTTTAATTAATTCAGGATTGTCGGCGCGCGCGTGCATTCCTAAAATAATGGCATCTAAATTGGCCGTTACTAAGTCTGGCTGCCATCCCAAAACGGCAGGCAAAAGGCCTTCTTGGAGCAAATTGGTTCGTGATGGTTCAAAAATTTCATCGTCAGTCCCCGACACAGTATAGCCTTTCCGCTTTAAAGCAATGGCTAATTGGTGCATTACAATCCCTCCAATTGATATAAAATGTACCCTCATAAAATAGATTTAGTCGTTCTTATTCAAATTTTAACAATATTCTACTCTACATAGAACAAGTTATGCCAATGAAACTTTATCTTTATTCTTATTAAGACCGAATAAAAATACAGTCAATTACCTAATTAATCTCTAAGTATGAAAAAAATCACATCCATGTTGGTATTAGCTTGCCTTTGTGCAGTAATATTCTCATCATGTGTTTCATCCCGCTCTGCAGGCTGCCCAACTACCGATAAGAACTTCTTTAAAAGCCGCTAATTTGTTTATTTAATAGCCAAAATCTACCATTTACCTATGAATTGGATTCCATTAAATAATGAAGCGCAGCTGCAAGAAATCATAGAACAGTCAAAAAATACGCCCCAAGTAATCTTTAAACATAGTACTAGGTGCAGTATTAGCAGCATGGCGCTAAATAGAATGGAACAAGCCGATCAACCAGCTAATATTGATTTTTACTATTTAGATCTTATACAATACCGTCCTATATCGCAACAAATTGCTGAGCTATTCAGCGTATTTCATGAGTCTCCACAAGTTTTGCTTATTAAAGATGGCAATTGCACCTATAGTGAAACACATATGGGTATTAGAATGGACGAACTTATTGAACAAGTAAACTAGCCAAGTATTTATCCAATAAAGTCACTTTTATTATTGCACCTTTGTATCCATTTAAATAACGCGTATGGAAATAGCGGGCTTTATATTTGCCTTATTAATTGGGGTGTCTTTGGGCTTAATTGGAGGCGGTGGTTCTATATTAACAATTCCATTACTCGTTTATTTATTTCATATCCCACCAACCATTGCCACAGGCTATTCTTTATTTATTGTTGGGATAAGTAGTTTGGCGGGTGCAGTAAATAGTTATAAAAATGGCAATATCAATTTCAACGCCAGTTTCTATTTTGGTATTACTTCTATTATTACGGTTGTATTGATCCGACATTTTTTACTGCCTATTATTCCTGAACAACTTTTTCAATTTCAACAATACATTATTACAAGGTCATTCCTTACCATGTTTTTATTAGCCATCTTAATGATTGTGGCTTCTTTTAATATGATTTTAAAAGCGAATGTATCTATTTCAAATCAACCTATTATTCACAAATGGACGGCATTAATTAGGGGAATTCAAATAGGCGTAATCACCGGTTTATTGGGTGCAGGCGGAGGATTTTTAATCATACCTGTATTACTTTTTTCTTTTAACCTACCCATGAAACAAGCAATAGGCAGCTCATTATTAATCATTGCATTAAATGCTTTATTTGGATTTGCTACCGATATGGCTCATTATGAAATTCATTGGAAACTATTGATATCACTCACTTTTTGTGCAGTTGTTGGCACTTATATTGGCAATAAAATTGGCACTCGAGTATCCGCTGAAAATCTTAAAAAAGGATTTGGTATTTTTATTTTACTAGCTGGCATCTACATTATTTTGCACGAATTATTTTTCTAGTAATACACAAGCAGCTGTATTCATTAAATAAGCTGGTACTATATTATGCAATATTTCTACTATTTTTATAGACTAAATAAAGAAAATGATTGAATGGATTAAACAACCTTGGCCATGGTTTATCGCTGGGCCATTGATAGGACTAACAGTTCCTGCATTATTATTAATGGGCAACAAACGCTTTGGTATTTCTAGTGCATTAAGGCATATCTGCGCATCCTGTTTACCTGCAAAAATTCCTTATTTTAAATACCAATGGACAAAAGAGATTTGGAATTTGCTTTTTGTTTTTGGCATATTTTTAGGTGGAATAATTGCCGCAAACTTTATCAATAATCCCAACCCTATTCAGGTAAATGCAAATCTAGTAGCCGAATTAAAAAGATATGGCATTACTAATTATAGCCAGTTAATTCCGGTAGATATTTTTAATTGGCAAGCCCTATTTCACTTCAAAGGCTTGCTATTTATGGTTTTTGGCGGATTCTTAGTGGGCTTTGGAACTCGTTATGCCGGTGGTTGCACATCAGGACATGCCATTACTGGACTAAGCAATTTGCAATGGCCATCACTAGTAGCCACTTGCTGTTTTATGATTGGCGGATTTATTATGGCCAATTTTATTCTTCCCTTCATTTTACAATTATAATTGATGCAAAAAAACACGCCAGATAACGATTTTGAAATACGTTCTTTAGATGCCAATTGCATTAATGATAGCGAGTTGGCGCAACCTTTTTGGTATAATATTAAATATGTAATTACAGGAATTTTATTTGGAATTGTTTTTGTAAAAGCAGAAATTACTTCTTGGTTTCGCATACAAGAAATGTTTCGATTACAAAGCTTTCATATGTATGGTGTAATTGGATCTGCAGTGTTAGTAGGCGCCCTATCTGTTTTTTTAATTAAACGATTTAATATTAAAACCATCAACGGCGAAAAAATATTACTCGACCAAAAGCCTTTTAATATTGGCCAAGTAATTGGTGGATTGCTATTTGGATTTGGCTGGGCCATTACAGGCGCATGCCCTGGACCATTATTTGCACAAATAGGTACCGGCGTATCCGTTACAATGTATAGTAATTACTTTGTTTAAAGCTTTAATTGAATAATTATATAGTTTTTCTAAATATGTAAGTTTAATTTTTTCTTCTTCTGTTTTAATTGTTTCAGT
>JAPLEL010000112.1 GCA_026391415.1 Bacteroidota bacterium | reverse complement strand
TAGTTGTGGCATCAGATGCGCATTACGGCCAACCAGATACACCTTACGAAGCAATGATGCTTGATATGATTAGCAAGGTGAACCAATTTCACCAATCAAACCCACTTGATTTTACCGTAATTAATGGCGATATTATTCATAACGAAAAACGATTCTTACCAGAGGCAAAAGAAAAATTAACTGGTTTAAATATGCCATGGTATGTTACCCGCGGCAACCACGATATGGTTACAGAACAGTATTGGAAAGAAGTGTTTGGAACACCTTTAAATAATGATTTTGCAACAAAAAATATTGCCATTATTTTAGGCGATACTTCAAATGAAAAAGGCGTTTACTTATCTCCCAATTTGGCTTGGTTAAAAGAAAAATTAGAGGCACACAAACACCGCAAACAGGTTTTATTATTCTTACATATTCCACAAGCTCAATGGACAAAAAATGGCATAACCACTCCTGAATTTTTTGAACTGATTAGAAAATATCCAAACATCAAAGCTGTTTTTCACGGACACGAACACGACCAAGACGGCGTTACAATGGACAACGGCGTTCCTTTCTTTTTTGATGCACATATTGGCGGAAATTGGGGCACTAAATACAAAGGATTTAGAGTAGTAGAATTAATGAAGGATGGCACGCTTGTTACTTACATGATGAACCCTACCGACAAAATGAATGAAGTAACTATTTAATAAAAACATTTACCATTCTGCCCTAGCTGTTGGATGACTATCTAATGCAATAAAATCTTGTTGTTGATACTTGTAATACGCATTCATAGCAATCATTGCAGCATTATCTGTGCAATATTCAAATGATGGCACAAATGTTTTCCATCCGTGTTTAATACCCATTGCTTGTAATCCATTGCGCAGTCCGCTATTGGCACTCACACCTCCAGCTAAACACACTTGATTTACCCCGGTTTGCGCTACTGCTTTCTTCACTTTTTTCAATAAAATAGTTACAATCGTATGCTGTATAGATGCACATAAATCATTTCTATTTTCAAGTATAAATTCAGGCGTTTGTTTTTGTAAAAAATATAAGACAGATGTTTTTAATCCGCTAAAAGAAAAATTCAAATTTGGAATTTGTGGCTCTGCAAAACTAAACTTCAATGGATTGCCTATTTTGGCATACTGATCAATTAAAGGACCTCCTGGATAAGGCAGTCCTAATAATTTTGCCGACTTGTCAAATGCCTCTCCCGCTGCGTCATCAATGGTCTCTCCTAATATGGTTAAATTGAGTGGCGATTTAGCCAACACAATTTGTGTATGCCCACCACTAACGGTTAAACATAAAAAAGGAAAATCAGGTTTATCATTGCCTATTAAATTGGCCAATACATGCGCTTGCATGTGGTGTACTGCTATCAATGGTTTGTTGAGTGCTAGCGCCAATGATTTTGCAAACTGCGCACCCACTAATAAGCTACCAATTAATCCTGGGGCTTGGGTAAATGCAATGGCTGAAATTTTAGCCAACCGCTCTGGAACAGATAATGATTTAAAGGCTTCTGCTAATGCAATATCCACTACCGGAACAATGTTTTGCATATGTGCCCTACTAGCTAATTCTGGAACAACACCACCATACTGCTCGTGTACTGATTGTATAGCAATACTATTAGATAAAATAATCCCATCGCAACATACGGAAGCCGCTGTTTCGTCGCAGGAAGATTCTATTGCTAAAATGCAGATGGAGTCCAATTAAATTATTTTGTTCGGATAGCCACTACCGGATCCATTTTTGCAGCAATTGATGCAGGAATGATGCCAGAAATAACACCCAAGATGATACAAATGCTTAAAGCCAGTGTAATAATTTTAGGTGCAATATAAATAGGGAATGGCAAAAAACTAC
>JAPLEL010000077.1 GCA_026391415.1 Bacteroidota bacterium | reverse complement strand
TGGCATAATGACCCAAATTTTTATACAACGATTCACTGTTAACGGGTTATAAACTCAACCAGTGAAAAACAATTAATCATCAATACAATTATACATTATGTCAACTGTAACAATAACCGCCGCTGATATCAATAAATTGCGTCAGGCAACTGGTGCTGGTATGCTGGATTGCAGAAAAGCTTTAACTGAAACAAATGGAGACTTTGAAGCTGCCATTGATTGGTTACGCAAACAAGGTCAAAAAGTAGCCGCTAAACGTAGCGACCGCGAAGCAAAAGAAGGAGTAATTATTGCCAAAACTTCTGCTGATCACAAAACTGGATTTGTAGTTTGTATTAGTTGCGAAACTGATTTCGTATCAAGAAATCCTGAGTTCGTTGCATTTGCACAAGGTATTGCTGAAGCTGCTGTTTCTAACAATGTTAAAAGCGCAGAAGAATTAAACGAAGTAAGTATTAACGGTGTGAAAGTTTCTGACTTAATCAACGATAAATTAGCTTCTATTGGCGAAAAAATTGGGGTTGCTAAATTTGAAAGAATTGAAGCAGCTTTTGTTGCCTCTTATATCCATGGTGCAAACCGTATGGGTGTTTTAGTAGGAATGTCTGAAGAAGCTGCTGAAGCTGGAAAAGATATTGCTATGCAAATTGCTGCAATGAATCCTTTGGCTGTTGATGCTGACAGTATTCCTGCTTCTACCATTGAAAGAGAAAGAGCCATTGTGGTTGAAACCATGAAAGCAGATCCTAAAATGGCTGGCAAACCAGACGAAATGATTGCTAAAATTGCAGAAGGAAAATTAAACGCCTTCTTTAAAGAGCAAACATTATTAGCACAAGCATTTGTAAAAGACGGCAGCAAAACAGTTGGCGATCATTTAAAATCTGTTAGCGCTAATTTAATAGTAACAGAATTCAAACGTGTGGCACTAGGATAATTCTAGCGGCATTCTAAGAACATATCTTTAAGAGAGGCTGTATCATTTTTGATGCAGCCTCTTTGTTTTTTGGAGCAATTTGCATAATTCGTCGGTGTATTTCTAAGATAGAGGGATTCATTTTGGTTGCTCATGAAAAATTAAGGTTATTTGCATGTAAATAACCCTTGCATATGCTTCCTAAATACAAACGAATTTTACTGAAACTATCTGGAGAGGCTCTATTGGGCAATCAACGTAATGGCGATCCTTTTAACGCTGCCATAATTGAACAGTACGCACAAGACATTAAAACCATAGTTGATTTAGGTGTTCAAGTAGCCATTGTAATTGGTGGAGGTAATATTTACAGAGGAATGAACGAGGCCGAGAGTGGTATTGAAAGAGCGCATGGCGATTATATGGGCATGTTGGCTACGGTGATTAATGCAATGGCTATGCAGGCGATGTTAGAAAAGATTGGTGTTTATACGCGTTTACAAAGCGCTATTAATATGGAGCAAGTAGCAGAACCTTATATCAGAAGAAAAGCCTTGCGTCACCTAGAAAAAGGTAGGGTGGTAATATTTGGAGCGGGTACAGGGAATCCTTATTTTACAACAGATACAGCTGGTTCTTTGCGTGCCATTGAAATGAAAGCAGATGTAATATTAAAAGGAACTAGGGTGAATGGCATTTATACTGCCGATCCCGAAAAGGACCCAACCGCTACCCGTTTTGAAAAAATCAGCTTCCAGGAATGTATTAACCAAAACCTGAAAGTAATGGATATGACAGCATTTACACTTTGTATGGAAAATAAATTACCCATCATTGTATTTGATATGAATGAGCCAGGCAACCTATTAAGAGTAGTGCAAGGTCAAGATATGGGTACTTTGGTAAGCTAGTCATCCGTTGGTGTAATAGCTTATATTGTGTTCAATGCAGTATGTAAATTCACAGTTATGAAGAAACAACTATTGTTCCTTATTTTTTGCGCCATTAGTTTAATGGGAGTTTCTCAGCAGAAATTATCATTAACAGATGCCATCAATACTGCCTTAAAAAACAGTTATGATATTCAACTGGCCCAAAACAATATAGACATTAGTGCCCTATCGAACCATATAGGCATTGCTGGCGGTTTGCCAATTGTAACGGCAACGCTTAGCGATAACGAACAGCTAACTAGTATCAACCAAAAATTCCCTGATCCTGCTAGAGATACCAAAAGAAATAATGTTGGGAGTAATAATTTAGCAACAGGTGTTACGGGTAGTATGCTTTTGTATAATGGACAAAGAGTACAAGCAACTAAAAGCAGGTTAGCAGAATTGCAACAACAAAACCAACAACTGTTGGCGGTACAAATTCAAAATACCATTGCAGGTGTGATGGCTAAATATTATGATATAGTTCGTTTGCAATATTTTTTACGAGCCCTTGATCGTTCTATTGAAGTATCCAAACAAAAATTAGCCATACTCACTGTAAGAAAGCAAATTGGCGTAGCTAATAATGCCGATATTTTTCAAGCACAATTAGACTTGAATGCAAGTGTACAAACAAAGCAAACACAATACCTTACAATTGATCAAGCAAAAACAGATTTGTTAAACTTACTGTTTTTACAACCAGCTAATCAGCCTATTAATATTGTGGATACCATTTTAATTGATAAGTCAATTCGCTTAGATTCTATATTGGCAAATTTAAGTTCAAACCCTCAAGTGATAGCTGCACAAAAACAAATTCATATTAATGAATTGATTGAAAAAGAAGTATTGGCAACGCGTTATCCAACACTGCGTGCTTCTACTGGATTTAATTTATCGAGTGCTAAAAGTGCTGCAGGTTTTATTTGGTTGAACCAAAGCTATGGTCCATTTGTGGGCATTAATTTATCTGTTCCTATTTATAATGGAACCATTGCTAAGCGTCAACAACAGATTGCTTCTATTAATACCCGCAGTTCAAAAAATCAATTCAATAATTTACTACTCGATTACGAATCTAGCACAGTAAAAACATTTCAAGCGTATGCCAATGCACTTGCGCAATTGCAAACAGAACAAGACAATGTGCATTTATCGCAAGAATTACTCGATTTGATTGCGCAAAAATTTGAATTGGGTCAGGCAACAATAATTGATGTAAAACAAGCACAGCAAAGCTTTGAAGCAGCTAGTTTTCGATTATACAATTTAAATTATACAGCTAAAATTGCTGAAATTGAATTGAAGCGTTTGGCAAGTCGTTTGGTGAATTAATATTCTTTTCCATCGTTTTTACAAGCCCAATTGAAAATGAAATACAATAAAATTGTACTAAGTGGTTGTTTGATTTTTCAATTAGCGCTTTCAGCAAAAGCACAATCGATTGATACTGTTTTAACCCAATGGTACCAAGCAAGGCCCACCGAAAAAATTTACGTTCAGTTCGACAACAACCACTATGCTCCAGGCCAAACTATTTGGTTCAAAGCATACTTAATGCTAGGGTTAGAACCGTCTGAGATTTCGAAAAATATTTACATTGATTTTTTTGATGCAAGTGGAAAATTGTTGGAGCACAGCACAAGGCCTATTGTATATGGATCTTCTTGGGGTAGTTTTATTATTCCAGAAAAATATATGGGCACATCCATTCAAACAGTTGCTTATACACAATGGATGAGCAATTTTGACTCGGCTTATTTTTTCCGCAAGCAATTGAGTGTTATTCCAATAAAAATAATGGCTAATAACGCTACTGGTAGTTTGCCAGAAGCAACCATACAATTTTTACCAGAAGCTGGAAATTTGATTGAACTAATTCCAAGTGTGATGGCTTTTAAAGCCATCAACCAATTGGGCTTACCAGAAAACATTTCGGGAGTAGTAAAAAATAAAGATGGCGACTCGGTAGTTGCTTTTGCTAGCCAACACGATGGCATGGGTAAATTTTATTATCTACCACAACCCAATGATGTGTTTACCGCTGAGTGGAATGACCAACTGGGCCGCTTACACAAAACAATCTTACCAACGGCTCAGCCAGTAGGTATTAGTGTTCATTTTGAAAACGGAAAACTCGATCGTGTTTTTCATATACAGCGATCTGATTCTGTTCCAGAATCAATGAAAAGACTCACGGTGGTTGCGCAAGTTGCAGGCCAAGTAATTTTTAAAGCGGTGGCCAATTTGTCTGATAAGCTAAACGCAACAAGCAGAATTCCTGTTAGCCAATTTCCATCTTCCATTGTACAAGTAACTATTTTTGACGCCAATAACCAACCCATTGCAGAAAGATTAATTTTTGTAAACAACAAAGAATATACACTTAATGCAAAAATTAAATTCGATACATTAAACCTCTACAAAAGAGAAAAAAATGTTTTAGAAATAGAAATTCAAGATAGCACGAATGCAAATTTATCTTTGTCTATTACTGATGGGCTTTCTAGTGCTGCGCCAGACAATAGCATTGTTTCGCAATTATTACTTGCTGGTGATTTAAAAGGATATATTCATCATCCAGCCTATTATTTTAGTTCAGATGCAGATAGCGCTTCAGATCATTTAGACCTTGTAATGCTTACGAATGGCTGGCGTAAATATACTTGGAAACAAATATTTAATGATTACAATAAGCCAACGCATTTTTTAAGGGATACTAGTTATATGAATTTAATGGGTAAAATTGAAAATATAACAGATGCTAAAATTAAAAAAGCGGCATTGATGAATTTGATTTTATTATCGAAAGATTCTTCAAAACTAATGTTGTTTTTACCCCTTCTGCCAGACGGAACTTTTAAACAGAATGATATAATGTTTTTTGATACTACTAAAGTATTTTACCAACTAAATGGAACAGGTTTATCTTTTAGAAGTAATGTAATTATTCAAACCAATTTATTAAAAGCCGACCCCAAACGTATTTTATATACCACACATATTTTGATAGATACTACTGGCACTGCACGAATGATGTATTTTGCTAATGAACAGAAAAAAGCCGAATTGCTAAAATTGCAAACCACGCTGAAAGAAGTGATTGTTAACTCAAAAGTTAAATCGCGCAAACAAGAGCTCGATGAACAATACACTTCGGGTATGTTTACTGGTGGAGATGGCTATCTGTTTGATATGAACAATGAAATATCTGCAGGTGGTGATGTGTTATCTTATTTACAAGGAAGGGTTGCGGGTTTAACCATTAATAATTTAAATCCGTCTAATCCAATTGTAACTTGGAGGAATTCGCGCACTTCTTTTTATATGAACGAAATGAGTGTAAGTGGAGATATGATAAATAGTATTAGCATTAGTGATATTGCTTTAATTAAAGTATTTCGACCACCATTTTTTGGTGGATTTGGAGGTGGGAGTGGTGGTGCAATTGTTGTATATACCAAGAAAGGGGCAGATGCAATGAGAGCGGCAAGAGGTTTAGATTTTGTAATGGTACCAGGTTATGCGCCTATTCGTGAATTTTACACGCCGAATTATGCCGAAGAACAAGTGAATTTTAATACACTGGACACCCGTAATACTTTATTATGGAATCCTGTTATTAGAACAGACAATGATAATAAAAAAGTAAAAATTGTTTTTTATAATAACGATATCAGTAAATCATTTAGAGTAGTATTAGAGGGGATGGATAATGAAGGAAAAATGTTACACTATAGTAAGTTCTTTCAAAAATAAAGTCAAGTCATGGACCTATCCATCACATCAAAATTATCTGCAGTTGGTAATTCTATATTTACAGTAATGAGCCAATTAGCTACAGAATATGGTGCAGTAAATTTGGGTCAGGGCTTTCCCGATTTTAGCATGGATGCAGCATTAACCGAATTAGTCAGCAAAGCCATGCGCGATGATTTTAACCAGTATGCACCAATGAGTGGCTTGCCTATACTGCGCGAAAGACTAGCAGAAAAAGCAAATCAATTATATAACGCTAACATTCATCCAGATACGGATATTACAATTACTCCAGGCGGCACTTATGCCATCTATACAGCAATAACAACCGTTTTACGCCCTGGCGATGAGGTAATTGTATTTGAGCCAGCTTATGATAGTTATATCCCCAATATTGAAGTGAATGGAGCGATACCGGTATTAATTTCTTTGTCGTATCCAAACTATTCCATTCCTTGGGAGGAAGTACAACAAAAAATTACCAGCAAAACAAGAATGATTATGATTAATACACCCCACAATCCAACTGGGGCGGTATTGTCGGAAACAGATATTGAACAGTTGCGCAAAATAGTAGCAGGAACCAATATTTTAATACTCAGCGACGAAGTGTATGAGCATTTAATTTATGATGGCATTGCACACCAAAGTATTTTACGCTATCCCGATTTATTGGCTAGGAGTTTTGTGTGTTTTTCTTTTGGCAAAACCTATCACTGTACTGGATGGAAATTAGGCTATTGTATTAGCTCGCCTACTTTAATGAAAGAATTTAGAAAACTACACCAGTTTAATGCTTTTAGTTGCGATACACCCAAACAAGTGGCACTAGCTAGTTATCTTCCGAATCAATCGGCCTATTTAAATTTGGGTAATTTTTTGCAACAGAAAAGAGATTATTTTAGAACCTTAATGCAAGCAACGCCTTTTGAATGTATTCCCTCGCACGGAAGTTATTTTGAGTGCTATAGTTATGCGCAGTTTTCGAACGAAACCGATATGGAACTGGCGGTTCGATTAACCAAAGAATATGGTATTACTACAGTACCACTATCTGCATTTTACAAAAATGGAACTGATAATAAAGTATTGCGTTTTTGCTTTGCTAAAAAAGAAAGTACTTTAGAACTAGCTGCCCAAAAATTAGCCAAATTACAATAGTAGGATACTTATTTTTTATTGAGGTCTAGTCCTGCATAAAATCCCAAATCTTTTTGTGTAATGAGTTTGGTTAGCAGTGCGATTTGGCCGGTATGGTAGGATAAATGTTCCGTAACATGTAAGATGATACCGATACCAGTTAGTTCATACACTTGAACTTTTTTAGATTCGAATAGTTCTTCCGCGGTAGTTTGGCGGATGGTACGGGTGCTATTTTTTATTACGTTTTGTAGATTGGATATTAAAGCTGCTTTTGTTAGGTTTCCGGATATTTCAAATTCTGCGTCTCTATTTCTATTATCTGCTGCGCCACCTAGTGTTGTTAAAATATACTGCGTGATATTGCCGCAAAGGTGTTGAATTAAATTTCCTACACTATTTAATTGTGCATTTGGTGAAAACCAAACTTCAGTTTCGCTAAGGAGGTCGATACATTGACTAATTTTTTGTAGGTTTTCGTCAATTCGATAACAGCATTGTTCTTGGTATTCGGAGGCAAATTGCATAGTAGTAAAATTAACTACCCGAATACGCCATATTTACTTCACTGCATATTCGGGTAGGTATGAAGTTAAGATAAATTATCTCCAACCATCGCCATCCAATAAATTTCCTAGGCCGCCTAAAACACTGCCTTCTTCTCTGCGAGAGGTAGTGGCGTACTGCAATATTCTACCTGCCAAACGGCTTATTGGTAAGCTTTGAATCCAAACAATTCCGGGTCCACGCAGGGTTGCAAAAAATACGCCTTCGCCTCCAAACAACGTATTTTTAATGCCGCCTACAAACTGAATATCGTATGCTACTGTAGATGTAAAGCCAACAATACAACCGGTATCAATTTTAATTAATTCGCCGGCCTGTAATTGTTTTTGTTGCACATAACCACTAGCGTGTAAGAATACCATCCCGTCACCTTCTAATTTTTCCATAATAAATCCTTCGCCACCAAATAAACCGGTGCCAAGTCTTTTTTGAAATTCTATACCTACACTAACGCCTTTAGCAGCACACAAAAAAGCATCTTTTTGACAAATAATTTTATAACCCATTTGCTGTAAGTTGATGGGTATTATTTTGCCAGGATAGGGAGACGCAAAACTTACGTGTTTTTTACCCGAGCTGATATTAGAGAAAGCCGTCATAAATAAGCTTTCGCCTACTAAAACTCTTTTGCCAGCATTAAGTAATTTACCTAATAAGCCGCCGTTATTGGCTTGATTGCTACCATCTCCAAAAATGGTTTCCATCGCAACTCCATCATCCATCATCATAAACGCACCTGGCTCGGCAATTGCCGTTTCATTGAGGTCTAATTCTACTTCAACGTACTGCATTTCTTCGCCGAAGATTCGATAGTCTATTTCGTGGTTCTGTATCATATTTTATGAAAATTTAAACGAGTATTTTAAAACCAACTACCAATAAAAGCATCATTTACTATTTGACCTTTTAGTTTGGCGGCACGTTGCTTGCGTTTATTTTTTTGTTTGATAACCGCAACAATCATTAAAGGCATAAACAATAAGGTTAGCGGTGGAATACCCAACATGCTAATCCATTTTCCACCAAAAGTATTGCGCATTGGTCTTCTTAATCTTTCTGAAATAAGGTACATAGCAGGTACCATAACTAGGGTCATAAAAAATGCAAATGACAATCCAAAAATAATGGTCCAAGACAATGGCTTCCAGAAAACCGCATTGTCTCCACCAAAGAAAATATGCGGATTTAAATCGGTAAACAAGCTAATGAAATTAATATTGAATCCTGTAGCAATTGGTATGAAAGCCAATATGGCTGCAAGTGCTGTTAACAATACAGGAATGATTCTTGTTTTACCAGCTTCAATTGCGGCCTCTCTAGTTTTCATACCCCTCAACCTAAGCTCATCGGTAAATTCAATCACTAATATTCCGTTCTTTACCACAATTCCTGCTAAGCCAACAATACCAATACCTGTCATTACAACTGATATTTGCATACCTGTAATGGCAAATCCTAATAGTACCCCAATTAAACTGAAAATAATTTCGGTTAAAATAATGACAGGTTTACTAATAGAGTTAAACTGCAATACGAGTATAAATAAAATTAACATCAGCGCAATTAATAAAGCTTTTCCTAAAAAAGCACCTGTTTCTGCTTGTTGCTCTCCTTCGCCTGTTTGCTTAATTGTAACACCATCTACTTTTCGTAAAAAGGTAGTAATATATTTTGCAAGAACCATGTTTACAGCGGTTGCAGTATAGCCATTTAATACATTCGACTGAAGGGTAATTAGTCGTTTTTGATTTTTACGCTTCACACTTCCAAGTGTACTAGTGGGTTCAAAACTTATTAATGAACTAATAGGAATATTTTTAATGGCACCGCCGCTAGCAAAATCACGAAAACTAATTTTCATGTTTAGTAATTCGGTTAAATTTTTACGCTGCAATTCATTATTGCGTAATTGTATTTTAAACTCGTCTTTGCCTTGTTTAATTTTAGAAATCTCTTTTCCAAATAAAGCGGTTCTTAAAGCCAAGCCAATTTGTCCAGAAGATACACCTTCTATTAAAGCACGCTCTCTGTTTACTTTAAGCGTTAGTTCTGGTGTAGTTAAATCAACACTGAGTTTCAATTCTTCTACTCCAGGAACCTGAATAGAATCTAAGTAGTTTTTAAAATCCATCGATGTTTTAATGAGCTTGTCAAAATCTTCAGTCGACACTTCTATATTTATGGGCGATTCTGTTGGTGGACCACTTTGTTCTTGGTCTACACTAATTTCTGTTCCAGGAATACCTTTCATGGCTTTACGCAAACTGTCTAAAATAGGCGTTGTTGCAACACCATTTCTATCTTCGAATGGTACAAAGGAAATTTGAATTCTACCTAGTTCACTACGGGTACTTCTATCACCAGATCTTGGGTCACTTGCACCAACGGCTACGTTTGAAATAACGCTTTCTAAAATTGGATTTGTTTTTCCATTTTCGGTTCCTAGTACTTTACTTACCCTAGCTTCTAAAACTTTGGTAATAGAATCTGTATATACCACATCGGTGCCTACAGCTAGTTTTGCATAAACAAAAATTTGGTTAGGATCTCCTTTGGGAAAAAACTGAACGGGTACATTGCTTACCGCAAAAATAAATACAGAAAATATCAATAAACCAATCGTTGAGAGTAATAAATAAACAGGCCTCCAACCATGTAAAGCCCAACGTAGTAGGGATTCGTAACGGTTCATGATATAAGGAAGTACTTTGTTTTGGAAAATATGAATGGCATCATCCAAAACATATTTATTTAATACTACAAGTATCATAAAGAACAAGAGTAGGTTGCCCCAAAATGGTGCGCCAATTAAGTCTAATAAAATACCTAATAAAATAGCGGCCCAAAATCCTTTCTTTTTAAAGATGGCACTCTTTGTAGATTTATCCGTTTCGTTTTCTGGGTGATTCATAAAATCAACCGCAAAAACCGGGTTCATAATAAAAGCCACTACCAATGATGCAGCTAGTGTAAATATGAGCATGGTAGGTAGATAAATCATAAACTTACCAATAATACCAGGCCAGAAAAGTAATGGAAAGAATGGTGCTAGTGTGGTTAGTGTTCCTGCTAATACCGGAATAAATACTTCTCCTGCAGCCATACGTGCAGAAATGGCAGCTGAAATTTTTCCTTTCCCATCAAAAAATATTCTATGCGTATTTTCAATGACTACAATGGCATCATCTACAATAATTCCTAGTCCAAAGAGTAAAGCAAATAATACAATAAAGTTTAAGGTAACATGTCCGCCAACAATTAGGTCGGCGCCTGGTAAAAATACAAATGCCACGAACATGCTTAAGGGAACAGATAGTGCCACAAAAAAAGCATTTACTACCCCCATAAAAAACATCAAAATAATTAATACCAATACAAATCCTATCACAATAGAATTGACTAAATCAGTAAATGAAGTGCGGGTTCTAACGCTCATATCTCCGGTAATTACGGCCTTTAAGTTTTTTGGAAAACTACTGGCTTTCATTTCATTTACAATTTTTTGAACACCGTCACTAGTTTCAATTAAGTTCTCGCCACTTCTTTTAATAATATTTAAGGTCACTACGTTTTTACCATCCAATCGAGCAAAACTTTGTTTTTGCTTAACGGTATCTTTAATCACCGCAATATCTTTTAAGTAGATGGGTGCGCCTGTTTGGTTACGAATAATTATTCGCTCAATATCAAAAGCAGTTTTTAGTTGCCCTTTTAATTGCAGGTTACGTTTCATGTTTCCTACTTCCAGTAAGCCGCCAGAGATATCAATGTTTTCGCGTTGAACAGCATTTGAAATATCATCGAAAGTTACACCCGCACTTTGCATGCGATAGTTGTCTACATTAATTTGAAACTCTCTTTCTGGCGCACCTACAATGTCTATCCGATTAATTTGAGTAAGGTCTTCTAGTTTGTCTTTAAGATCGTCGGCGTATTTTTTTAACTGTTGCAAATTATAGTCGCCACTAATATTTACATACATGATTGGCTGCTCGCTAAAACTGATTTCAAGTGCAGTTGGTGGAGAGGTTAAATCGGTAGGCAAATCTAATTTTGCTTTATCAATAGCATCCTTTACTTTTTGTAACGCGATATCTGTTTTTACATTGGTATCAAACTCAATTTGTATAGCCGAAAAATCTTGTTGAGAAGTACTTGTGAACTTTTTTATTTTAGCTCCTGTAATACTTTTTATTTGTTTTTCTATAGGGCGTGTTACTAAATTTTCTATATCTTTTGGAGAGTTACCTACATAAATTGTTTGTACAAAAATGGTAGGAATTACAATATCTGGAAACTGTTCTTTTGGTAAAGTAACAAATTGAAAGATACCAGCTAAACTCACAAATATCATGAGTAGGTAAATGGAGGTTTTATTTTTAATACTCCAGGTGGTGGGACTAAATTCTTTGAACTTGGTATTGATATTGTTTAATACACTCATAAAACTATTTTGCTACTGTTGTAATTGTTTGTCCATCGTATAAACTCTGATAACCATTGGTAATAATTTGGTCACCAGCAGCAATACCTGATTTGATTTCAATTTTATCGCCGTATAATTCTCCAGAAATCACCGCTTTTTTACGGGCAATTAATTTATTATTTTCATTAATGGCAACAAGTATATAACGACCTTTTTCGTCGTTTTGTAAAATATTAACTGGAACTGCTATGGCATTAGCTACTTGGTAATCTTGTACTTTAACCAATGCAATTTGGTTAGGGCGGAAACTTTTATCTGCAGGAATTTTAGCTTCTACAAAAAAGCTACGCGTATTTGGGTCAATAATTTTTCCTACCACAGAGATGGTTGCATCTATGGTTTTATTAATATCTGGCAACGAAATTTTAATAGCAGTACCAACACCCACGCGCATTGCATAATTTTCAGGAATTAGGGTAGTGATTTTTAAATCGTTGGTATTAACAATTTTAATTTGACCTGGTCCTACAAATAATTCACCCACTCTAATATTTACATCATCTGCAACACCCGTTACATTGCTATAAACAGCGGTGAACTTTAGTTGTTCTTGGGTAATTTTAATTTGCTCCTGCGCTGTTTTTAATTGGTTCTCTATGGCTTCAACATTATTTTTAGCAGTAATTAATTGTACTTCTGTACCAATATTTTGTGCCCAAAGATTTTGTTGTTTTTGATAGATGTTTTTTGCAAAAGCCAATTGTGTTTTAATGCTTTCTAATCCTTGTTCACTAGCAATAATACTTTGCTTAACAATAACGTCGTCTAGTTTTAATATCAATTGTCCTTTGGTAACGTTGTCGCCTTTTTTTATATACAATTCTCTAACCTGTCCGCCACCGCCACGAGGAGCGATATAAGATATATTAATAGCATCCACCTTTCCTTGAAGGTCAATATAGTGCGTAAACTTTTCTGTTGTTACAGCGGTTGTTACAACTAATTTTGCATTCTCTGCTTGTAAAATTGAAGGATCTAATTTAATAATTTCCGCTTCTAATTTTGTAATAGCATCTCCAACTGTAATTTGTTGTTTTTTTAATGCTTCTAGTGTTGCTTTTTTCTCAGTAATAACTGTTGTGGTTTCTTTTTTGTTGCCACAAGCAATTAAAGAAATCATTAATCCCATAAATAGTAATCTTCTAATAAGTTGCATCCTTTTATTTTTTGTAGTTATTTTATAATTTTCCAACAGCTTTTGTATAATCAATTTTTGCTGCAATAGCACTATACAATGCACTGATATAATTGGTTTGAGCTGTTCTTAAATCTGTTTGAGCGGCAGTAATTTCTGTATTTGATCCTGTGCCTAATTCAAATTTCTTTTTGGTTTGGTTGTATACATTTTCTGCTAATTGCATATTTTGTTTTTGAAAACCAAGTGTGGCAATAGCTGCGCGAAAAACCATTTTAGCGCCCTCTATTTCTGCATCAATAGACAATTGCATATTACTTATTTGGTTTTCTGTTTGCTTTAATTCAAACCTAGACTTTTGCAATTTGGCATCTTTAGAGAACCCACTAAAAATGGGTATGTTAAGATTCAATCCAATAAAAGAGGTACTAAACCAATCTCCTTTTCCAAAAAAATCAAATTGCTTTCTTTGTGCATTTTTACTGTAGTTGCCATTCAATGCTAGCGTAGGCAAATAAATCAATTGGTATCTTTGAATATTAAACTCATTCAATTTTTTAGCTAATCCTAAATACTGGTAGTCTTTTCTATCTTGGTATTTAAAATCATTGGCCATGCCCAAATCATCTTTTAGTAAATTTTCATTTAAGGCATCTGTCAATTCAAGTGTGTCTTTCGACGGCATGCCAATTAATGTTTTTAATCCTAGGTAACCAATTTCAATACTATTGTTTGCTTTTAGTTTTTCGGTTTCTAAATTAGAAATTTGTACGGCTATTTTATCGAGGTCTAATTTTTCTACAAAACCATTTTCATACAAAACCTTAGCATCTTTTAATAACTTGTTTAATCGTTCTAAATTGGTATCAAAAATGGTTATTTGTAATTTACTTGCTACTAATTGATAGTAAATTTTATAGACATTTGTTTTAATTAATTCTTCGGTAACTTCTACATTTTTGTTTTGAAACTCAATTGTGGTGTTACGAGTTCTTAATCCAACAAATACTTGCCCGTCAAATAATAACTGTTGTAATGCAATGCCTGCATTTGCATTGAATTTTGTTCCAAATTGAACTGGAATATAAGAGCCGGATGGTTGTCCAAAAATTTCACCAGGTAATAAAGAAGTTGGAATTTTTAAATAATCATTGCCACCAATATTGGCACTAATGGTTGGCATGGCTGCTGCTGTTATATCTTTGTTGATTTGTTTTTGAATTTGAACATTCAATAAGGCGTTTTTTACTTGTACATTATTCTTGTGTGAAAATTCCACACAGTCTTTTAAGGAAAAAGCGTGCTTGGTTACTGGCTGGCTAAATACAGTGTTTGCTGCTAACAAAAAGCAGCAAAGCCCTACCAGTTGGTTAAGCGTTTTTTGGTTCATAAGAAATTGGTTTTTGTCTTTGTCTTTTATATTGTTGAATTTTTTTAACCCCTTTAATGGATACAATACCATACAAGAAGTTTTCTATAATTTCTTGATTGATATTGGAGAGTTGGTATTTTGAACTCGGGAATATTTCGGTATTAAAAGCAATGAAAATAGATTCAATATGAAATTTGGTTAAAATATCTACATTAATTTCTGGTCTATATAAACCCTCTTTAATGCCAGTTTCTAAATTTTGTTTAATCATATTGTATATAAATTCTTCTTTGTGTATGCTTAACTTTTTAAAAGAATTTGGATGATATTTTTGAATATCATGAATAATGGTAGGATTCAAGTGCTTAAACAATTCCTGCATTTCATCTAAAGACAAAAAGATTTCGTGTACCGCATTCTCTTTATTGATTTTGTGGTTTTCACATTCTTTGTAATTGCGTTGAAATTCAATATCTAGTACGCTATCTACTAGTGCATCTTTGTCGGCATAATACTGGTAGATGGTTTTTTTGCTAATGCCTAAATGAAAGGCAATATCATCCATACTCACGCTACGAATGCCATAGCGCATGAATAATTCGTATGTTTTGGTAATAATTCTTTGGGCTGTTTCCATACTTTTTTATGATAGAGGCGCAAAACTAAGAAAACTATTAACATAAAAAAAGTTTCCTTAGTTTATTTAACTTATTATCTCTTAATGGAATCCTACTTTTTTCTTCGTTAATTTGCACCAAAATCAATTCATGAAACACCTAAAAAAACCTTCTTTCAAACGTACTTTAGGTAAGTCTTTGCAGCTTTTTTTGCAAGGGTTGATTGTTTTGGCACCCATTGGTATCACTATTTGGGTGGTCTTTGGACTTTTTAACTGGGTAGATAGCTTTTTACCCAACCTCATTAATAATTTAGCCCCCGATTTATTACAAAAAGATGCTGCTGGCAATCTAAAAAGGCTACCAGGCCTTGGATTTGTGGTGGTCATTAGCCTTGTTTTAATGGTTGGCTGGCTATCTTCTTTATTTGTTGTAGGCAGACTAGTAGCGGTTTTTGATACTATTTTAGAGCGTACTCCTGGTATAAAATTTATTTATTCGTCGGTGAAAGATTTTATTGAAGCTTTTGCTGGAAATAAAAAGAAATTCGACCAACCGGTACTAGTAAATGTAGACGGAGCAGATATTTGGCGTATTGGATTTATTACCCAAAACAATAGTAAACACCTAGGATTAGAAACGCATTTAACGGTGTATGTACCCCATTCCTATGCTATTTCGGGGATCACTTATTTGGTTCCTATTGAAAAAGTAAAACCCTTGCCTTCGAATATTCACCCATCAGAAGCAATGAAATACACTGTTTCGGGGGGCGTAACCGATATTCACGAAAAGGCTAATCATTTACCCTAATTATTACAAGTAATTTTCATGACACTGCATAATTTTAACTCAGGGCCTTCTATTTTACCTCCATCGGTTTTAGAACAAGCATCAAAAGCCATCCATAATTTTAATGGAACAGGGTTGTCTATTTTAGAAATTGGGCATCGGACAAGCCATTTTCAAGAAGTATTAAACCAAGCAATTGGGTCTGTTAAACGTTTGATGGATTTAGACGATTCGTACGAAGTACTTTTTTTACACGGAGGCGCTACCACCCAATTCATGCAAGTGCCTATGAACTTATTGGATAATAGCGAAACAGCAGCTTATTGCGATAATGGTATTTGGGGAAACAAGGCGATTAAAGAAGCGGCTATGTTTGGAAACGTTGCAGTAGCAGCAAGTTCGGCCGATAAAAATCATACTTATATTCCTAAAAATTTATCCATACCAAATAACGCTAACTATTTACATATTACCACTAATAATACGGTAGAAGGTACACAGTGGCATGTGTATCCTGATGTAGCTATTCCATTGATTGGAGATATGAGTAGTGATATTTTTAGTAGGCCTACTAATTTTAAACAGTTTTCATTAATCTATGCAGGTGCTCAAAAAAATATGGGTGCTGCTGGCGTGAATTTAATGGTGGTTAAAAAAGACATTTTAGGAAAAATTAAACGTAAGATTCCAACCATCATGAATTACCAAAAGCATATTGAGGCTGGATCATTAATGAATACACCGCCAGTATTTGCAGTGTATGTGAGCATGCTTACCCTGCAATGGATTGAAGCCGAAGGTGGATTAGCAGAAATGGGCCTACGCGCAAAAGAAAGAGCCAACTTATTATATAGCACCATCGATCGCTTACCATTCTATAAAACAACGGTTGCCAAAGAAGACCGAAGTGAAATGAATGCGGTGTTTTTTATTGAAGACGAAAACTTACAAAATCTGTTTTTAGAGGAATGTAAAAAAGCAGGATTTATAGGAGTAAAAGGATATAGAACAGTTGGCGGAATTAGGGTGAGCATGTATAATGCACTCCCACTAAGCAGCGTACGAGCTATGACTGACCTCATGCAATCTTTTGCGCAGCAACACGGATAATTATTTATTAATCAAAGAAACGAGCATGGCAAACATTAAACCATTTAAAGCATTAAGACCACAAGCAAAAATAGCCAAACAAGTTGCCAGTAGACCTTACGATGTATTGAGTAGTGCAGAAGCAAAAATTGAAGCACAAGGAAATCCCGCTTCATTTTTACACATCACCAAAAGTGAAATTGATTTACCAGAATCGGTTGATGTGCATGCACCAGAAGTATACTTACAAGCAAAAGAAAATTTACAAGCATCTATTCAAAGAGATACTTTGTTTAGAGAGTCGAAAGAGTGTTATTATATCTATCAATTAATTATGAATGGTCGCGAACAAACAGGATTGGTTTGTGTGAGCAGTGTGGATGATTATGAAAATGATATTATTAAAAAGCATGAATTTACGCGTCCAGAAAAAGAGTTAGATAGAATCAATCATATTAAAACATCGGGTGCGCAAACAGGCAATGTTTTTTTAGCGTATCGCAACAATCATACCATTGATGCCATTATAGGAAAATGGAAATCCACCAAATCTCCTGGATATGATTTTTTAGCAGATGATGGTATTCAACATACTATTTGGATTATTAGTGACGGCGATATTTGTAACGAAATCACCCAAGTATTTGCTGCCGAAATTCCTTGTACTTATATAGCCGACGGCCACCACCGTGCAGCATCTGCTTCAAAAGTTCGTTTGGCTTTGGGTGCTAATTCGCCCGAAGGAGCCAACCATTTTTTAACAACCCTATTTCCATCGAACCAATTGTTTATTATGGACTATAATAGGGTGGTAAAAGATTTGAATGGCTTAACACCTGTACAGTTTTTAGAAGCCATTGCAGCGAAATTTACAATCACACCACAAGCCTTACAAGCATTTAAGCCAGCCAATTTACACGATATTGGAATGTACTTAAACCACCAATGGTATCAACTAAGCGCCAAGCAAGGAACTTTTTCGAATGACCCAATTGGTATTTTAGACGTAACTATTTTACAAGACAATATTTTATCGGCGCTATTAAATATCAATGATCCGCGCACCGATACACGTGTTGATTTTGTTGGCGGAATAAGGGGCTTACAAGAATTAGAAAAGCGTGTAGATAGCGGCGAGATGGCTGCAGCGTTTAGTATTTTTCCAGTAAGTATGGATCAACTATTTGATATTGCTGATAGCGGAAAAGTGATGCCACCCAAAAGCACTTGGTTCGAACCAAAATTACGCGATGGTTTATTAACGCATTTGATTTACGATTAGATACGATCACCCAAAACAGGGGTTAAAAAAATATAAAAAGCCGATAGTGAACCTATCGGCTTTTTTATGTGTGTTGTTTTACCTAATTTAACAGAGTAATTCTTATGTTGGCATAAGAAATTATTTTTACCACCTAACGACGCACTTGTGAATAGTAAACGTTTATTTGATTGTATAGATCATCAGTTGCAAAATTTTCCCAAGCCAGATATGTTGGCCGCCAAAGAAAATGGCGTGTGGGTAAAGTATAGCACACAAATGGTTGCAGATATTGCCAATCGCTTGAGTGCAGGCTTATTAGAAATGGGCGTATCTGGAAATGATTTTACGCCCGAAGGAAGTGATAAAATTGCTATCATTAGTAATAACAGACCTGAATGGGTTTTTACCGATTTAGCAGTGCAACAAATAGGTGCTATTTTAGTACCAGTTTATCCTACCACCAATCCTCTAGAATTAGCATTTATTTTAAATGATGCGGCTGTAAAATATGTGTTTGTTAGTAGTATTGATTTATACAAAAAAGCAAAGGATGTTTGCGTAAATATTCCATCGGTTAAAAACATTTATTGCTTTGATAAAATTGAAGGGGTATTGCACTGGAGCGAATTGACCAATCTTGCAAACGAAACAAATTTACAAAAAGTAAATACTATTAAAGCAAGTATTCCAAGTGCACATTTGGCTACTATTATTTATACATCTGGCACAACAGGCACACCAAAGGGCGTGATGTTAATGCACAGTAATATTTATTCGAATGTAGCTTTTGCAAAAGAAAGTTTTCCTTTTGATGATGCGCCAGAAACCAAAACACTCAGCTTTTTACCATTGAACCATATTTTTGAAAAAATGGTTACCTATATTTATTTGTATAGTGGCATTGGTATTTATTATGCAGAAAGTTTAGAGACCATTGGCGATAACCTAAAAGAAATTAAACCAGATGGTTTTACTACCGTGCCAAGACTCTTAGAAAAAGTATTTGAAAAAATAATGCTGAAAGGAGCTGAACTAAAAGGCGTAAAACGCGATTTGTTTTATTGGGCGGTAGCATTAGCAGAAAAATACGATAATCTAGAAAGCGGCGGATGGTGGTATAATATTCAATTAGCCATTGCCAATAAATTAATTTTTAATAAATGGCGCGACGCACTTGGTGGAAATATTTCATTTATTGTAACTGGCGGCGCAGCCTGTCAAGTAAAACTATTGCGCATTTTTAATGCTGCACAAATTCCAGTATACGAAGGATATGGTCCTACAGAAAATAGTCCGGTAATTAGTGTGAATCGCAAAGAAAAAGGCGGAACAAAAATTGGTACAGTTGGCCCTCCTGTAAATGGTGTTCAAGTAAAACTAGCCGAAGACGGAGAAATTTGTGTGGCAGGCCCCTGTGTGATGTTGGGCTATTATAAACGCCCAGATTTAACGGCCGAAACAGTAGTAGATGGTTGGTTATTAACGGGCGATATTGGTGTTTGGGTAGACGATAAATATTTAAAAATTACTGATCGAAAAAAAGAATTATTTAAAACAAGTGGCGGAAAATATGTTGCGCCACAGCCTATAGAAAACAAATTAAAAGAAAGCCCTTTTGTAGAACAGGTAATGGTGGTAGGTGCTGAACAAAAATTTGTTGGTGCATTAATAGTTCCTTCTATTCCAACCTTAAAAGAATGGATGCGTGAAAAAAATATTCCATACACTACTACCGAAGATGCTTTGCATCATCCTAAGGTATTAGAATTGTATAGAGAATTGGTACAAAGTTTCAATACGTTTTTTAACCATGTAGAACAAATTAAAAAGTTCGAATTAATTCCAAGAGAATGGAGTATTGAAACGGGAGAAATGACGCCTAAAATGAGTTTAAAAAGAAAAGTGGTGATGGAGAAATTTAAAGATGCGGTAGAAAGAATCTATTCGTAATATATGCATCAAATTTTTGAAAAGAGGCGTACCATTCACAAGTACAGCCTCTTTTCATTTAAATAGTGGAAGGAATCATTTTAATTAGTTACCTGTGCCCTAGCCAATGCTTTCTTTTGTGCTTCAATATATTTTTGTTGCACAACCGTTTCAACAGGTATGCTATTTATTTTACTTTCTAACCAAGAAATAATATCTAAGTACATAAATGCCCGGGTTTCGAAACGTTCGTTTTCTAATTCTTTTAACTGAGCAAGTAAGGTTTTAAATTCTGTTTTTATTTCGCGGTCAGTTAGCCTCAGCGTATTTTTTACAAAGGTAAAAATGGCTTCTTCAATAGTACTAAGGTTTTGCATTTTATACATAAATCGATACACCGATTTTAGCAAGTAATCGAGTATGTCTAAATTACCTAATTCATAATGGGCTATTAAATGAAGTAGGCGTGCATAGCATTGCAAGTCTGTTCGGAGGTCTACTTTTAAATTAATAATTTTATTTAAATAATCAATACTTTTTTCGTGGTTGCCGCTACCAAAATACAAGGATGCAATTTTATAATAGAATACTAAAATACGGTGCCTGTCTAAATACAATTCATATTCTG
Organism: Bacteroidota bacterium; assembly: GCA_026391415.1. Lineage (GTDB taxonomy): Bacteria > Bacteroidota > Bacteroidia > Chitinophagales > Chitinophagaceae > Sediminibacterium. The sequence continues at coordinate 31,197 of JAPLEL010000077.1, read as the reverse complement.
TTAACTTAGTTTCTATAAAAGGAATATCAGCCAATCCTTCTGTAAAACTACCTTGTAAAAAATGTTGGTTGAGTTTGGCAATTTGTAAATAAACAAATACTTGTATATGGTTATTGTGGTTTTGAAGTACAATGGGCGTTTGTGAAAAAGCTTCAAAAGCCAAAATTGTTTCTGCTAATTTTTGGTAATTACGCAGGTCGAAATGTGCCCCCATTAAATTGTGCATGCCCTTAATATAATGTGCTGTTTCTATATCAATCATTTTAGGATTGGCATGAAAAAGGTCTACCCATTTTTGGCAATACCTATAATACATAATTAAATCTTGGGTAATAAAAGCATACCAACTATAACACTGGTACCGATACATCAACTCATAAAAACCCTTAACATCTTTTGAGCCATCAATTACACTGTTGTTAAAAAATTGGTCTAATAAGTCGGCGTCTTTTTTATTGCGCGCCAATCCATTTTTAATATACCAACTATACAATTGCAAGGATAGATTCGATAATGCCCCAATCATGGTTAATCGATAATTGGTTTCTTCTACTTCGGCCGCCAAGTGGTCGGCACGGTCTTGCAAGCTTCGGGTAATATGTAATCCCTCAATATTTTTCTCTAAAAACAAGGCTTGTAATAAATAAGTAACCTGGTTATTGGCTTTTGATAAGTCTTTTATTTTTTCTAAAATCTTTAAACTTTGGTGGTACAAACCCTTATTGTACAAAATTCGGGCAAAGTCGAGTTGTTCGTGTAATTGCAAGTCAATATTTTCTTCTTGCTTTAATAGGCGCAAACTGTTCAATAACTCTCGGTATAAATGGGCTTTTAAATTAGATAGTTGTTGCTTTTGAATAGCCGGGGTTTTTTTTAATAAAAGCTCTTCGTCGTAGGTGCCCATTTCATTCAAGGCATCGAACAATTGGATGATTTTAAGGTCTCCAGTACCTGAATTTCGGTTAACAAATAGCTTAAAACTCCGCTTTTCTGATTTTTCGAGCGATTGAATCAATAAAAAAAGGGCATCAGTTGAACGGTTAGGCATCGTATTATTTTAATCCTATAAGTCAGTATCAGTAAGGGTTTTGCCAAATATAAGACAATTTGAGCACTGTAAAACAGCCCTTATTTTGATCGGGCTTTGCAGCCCTTATGTATTAAATTCGAAGTTAGCAGGCTTTCTGTTTGTTATTAACGGCAATCGATAACAATAACAGAGCGCCTGCTTTTTTATCATATTAGTACGAAAAATGTTATTTAATGAGTGAAAAAATTTTCATTTTCGATACCACTTTACGCGATGGCGAACAAGTGCCAGGTTGTAAGCTAAATACGAAGGAAAAATTAGATTTAGCGCTACATATCGAGGCCTTGGGCGTTGATATCATTGAAGCAGGTTTTCCTATTTCAAGTCCGGGTGATTTTGATTCGGTCACCCAAATTTCAAAAGCCATCAAAACAGCTACTGTATGTGGTTTGAGCCGTGCCGTACAAAAGGATATTGAAGTGGCTGGAGAAGCATTAAAGTATGCAAAAAGACCGCGTATCCACACTGGAATAGGTACTTCAGACTATCATATTAAAAGCAAATTCAATTCAAATAGAGAAGATATTTTAGCCCGCGCCATTCAATGTGTTAAATGGGCCAGAAACTTTACAGATGATGTAGAGTTTTATGCAGAAGATGCAGGCAGAACAGACAACGAATACTTGGCACGTGTGGTAGAAGCGGTTATTAAAGCGGGTGCAACTGTGGTAAATATTCCAGATACAACCGGTTATTGTTTGCCTTATCAATATGGCGAAAAAATCGCTTACCTCATTAACAATGTATCTAATGTAGACAAGGCTATACTTTCTTGTCATTGCCATAATGATTTAGGGTTGGCTACAGCTAACTCTATTGCAGGTATTATTAGTGGTGCACGTCAAATTGAGTGTACCATAAACGGCTTGGGAGAAAGAGCCGGTAATACTGCTTTAGAAGAAGTGGTGATGATCATTCAACAGCACAAACACATGGGTTTCCATACTGATATTCATGCCAAACAATTATATGGATTAAGCAGAGAAGTATCAGACGTAATGCGCATGCCAGTTCAACCAAACAAAGCTATTGTAGGTGCCAACGCCTTCTCGCATTCATCAGGGATTCACCAAGATGGATTTTTAAAAGATGCTACTACTTACGAAATTATCAATCCCGAAGAAGTTGGTGCAGGCGAAAGCAGAATTGTACTCACTGCCCGTAGCGGAAGAAGCGCACTAGCACATCGATTCCAAAAAATTGGGTATGCATTTGACAGAAATGATATTGATGTTTTATACGAGCAATTTGTACAAGTAGCCGATCAGAAAAAAGAAGTTGAAGAAAATGATTTACACCAGCTAGCTAGGGCATACAATCCTGCATTGGCTAAAAATAATTGAACCATGGAATTGAATAAGTATAGTAAAACCATTACACTCGACGAAACACAACCGGCAGCGCAAGCCATGTTTTATGGAATTGGTTTAACAGACGCAGATTTACAAAAAGCGCAAGTAGGTATTGTGAGTATGGGCTATGATGGCAATACTTGTAATATGCACCTAAATGATTTAGCCAAAAAAGTAAAAGTGGGAGTTTGGGAAAACGACTTAGTGGGATTGATTTTTAACACCATTGGCGTGAGTGATGGCATGAGTAATGGAACAGATGGTATGCGTTATTCTTTGGTGAGTCGCGATATTATTGCAGATTCAATAGAAGCAGTTTGTGGCGCACAATATTACGATGCATTGATTGCTATTCCGGGTTGCGATAAAAACATGCCGGGTTCATTAATTGCCATGGGCCGATTAAATCGTCCATCCATTATGGTGTATGGCGGAACCATTGCACCAGGCCATTACAACGGACAAGATTTAAATATTGTATCTGCTTTTGAAGCACTTGGTCAAAAAATTGCAGGTCAATTAAGCGAAGCAGATTTTAAAGGAATTGTACAACATGCTTGCCCAGGTGCAGGTGCATGTGGGGGCATGTATACTGCTAATACCATGGCTAGTGCCATTGAAGCATTAGGAATGAGTTTGCCATATTCTTCATCGAATCCAGCACTAAGCGATGAAAAACAAAAAGAATGCGAAGACGCAGGAAAAGCCATTCGTTTGTTGTTAGAAAAAGACATCAAGCCAAGAGATATTATGACGCGCGAGGCTTTTGAAAATGCCATTACCATTATTATGATTTTGGGTGGAAGTACCAATGCCGTATTGCACATGATTGCAATGGCAAAATCTGTAGACATTCCATTAACGCAAGACGATATTCAAGCCATTAGTAATAAAACACCCGTACTAGCCGATTTTAAACCGAGTGGAAAATATTTAATGCAAGACTTACACCAATATGGTGGTTTGCCAGCGGTCATGAAATACTTATTAGCAAAAGGATTTTTACACGGCAATTGCTTAACAGTTACTGGTAAAACCATTGCCGAAAATTTGGCGGGTATGCCCGATTTAAATTTCGACGAACAAAAAATTATCATGCCATTAGAAGCGCCATTAAAAGCAACTGGGCATTTACAAATATTGTACGGCAATTTGGCCGAGAAAGGATCTGTAGCAAAAATTAGTGGAAAAGAAGGCGAACGTTTTGTAGGACCTGCCAGGGTTTTTGATGGCGAACAAGAATTAATTAAAGGGATCAATTCGGGAAAAATAAAAGCGGGTGATGTAGTAGTTATTAAACACGTAGGACCCAAAGGTGCACCGGGTATGCCAGAGATGTTAAAACCTACGTCTGCCATTATTGGTGCGGGTTTGGGCAAATCAGTAGCGCTTATTACCGATGGACGTTTTAGTGGTGGCACACATGGTTTTGTAGTAGGTCATATTTCGCCCGAAGCATTTGTAGGCGGTTTAATTGGACTTGTTGAAGACGATGATATTATTGAATTAGATGCCACTACCAATAGCATCAATTTACGTGTAAGCGAAACTATTATTGCAAGTAGAAGGGCCAATTGGAAACAACCAGCTTTAAAAGCAACCAAAGGACTTTTGTTTAAATACGCACAGTGTGTGAAAGATGCATCTGAAGGTTGTGTAACCGACGAAGCATAAATTAAAAAAATAAAAAATTAAGTGGATGGCAACGACAGATATTTCAGCAGCAACAGAAACAACTGCAACAAAAACAATTTCAGGATCACAAGCAGTATTAGAAGCATTTATTGCCGAAGGAGTTGATACCATTTTTGGTTATCCTGGTGGCGCAATTATGCCTATTTACGATGCGCTGTATGATTACCACGATCAACTAAAACATATTTTGGTGCGTCACGAACAAGGCGGTATTCATGCAGGCCAAGGATATGCAAGGTCGTCTGGAAAATGTGGTGTTGTATTTGCAACAAGTGGTCCGGGAGCAACCAATTTAGTAACCGGATTGGCAGATGCAATGATTGATAGTACACCGCTAGTTTGTATTACCGGACAAGTGTATGCGCATTTATTAGGCACCGATGCGTTTCAAGAAATTGATGTAATAAATATTACCACACCCGTTACCAAATGGAATTACCAAGTAACCGATGCAACTGAGTTACCAGCTGTTTTAGCCAAAGCATTTTATATTGCCAAAACAGGCCGACCAGGTCCGGTGTTGATTGATATTACCAAAAATGCACAACTACAAAAATTTGAATACGCAGGCTACACGCCATGTAAACACATTAGAAGTTATCGCCCAAAACCAATTGTGCGCAAAGAATATATTGAAGACGCTGCTGCTATTATTAACCAAGCCGAAAAACCATTTGTAATTTTTGGTCAAGGAGTAATTCTAGGAAAAGCAGAAAAAGAATTCAAAGCATTTATTGAAAAAGCAGGTATACCAGCTGCTTGGACCATTCTGGGATTAAGTGCATTACCCACAGACCATCCATTAAATGTTGGCATGTTAGGGATGCATGGAAATTATGGTCCAAATGTATTAACCAATGATTGCGATGTATTGATTGCAATAGGCATGCGTTTTGATGATCGTGTTACAGGACGCTTAGATAAATATGCCAAACAAGCCAAAATAATTCATTTGGATATTGACCCTTCGGAGATTGATAAAAATGTAAAAGCAACTGTGGGTGTTTGGGGAGATTGCAAAGAAACCTTACCGATGCTTACCAAATTAGTGGAATCAAAAGTGTATCCACAATGGTTGCATAAATTTAAAGAACACCAAGATGAAGAAGTTAAAGAAGTGATTCACGAAGAGTTGAATCCTAGCACCGATATTTTAACCATGGGCGAAGTAATTCGTAACCTAAATGAATTAACAGGAGGCGATGCCATTATTGTAACCGATGTAGGCCAACACCAAATGGTGGCTTGCCGTTATGCAAAATTCAATCAGTCGAAAAGTAATATTACTTCGGGCGGATTAGGCACTATGGGATTTGCATTACCAGCAGCCATTGGTGCAAAATTTGGTGCACCAGATAGAACGGTGGTAGCCATTATTGGCGATGGTGGTATACAAATGACCATTCAAGAATTGGGCACCATTATGCAAAGCGAAGTAGACGTAAAAATCTTGATTTTAAATAATGAGTTTTTAGGAATGGTGCGTCAATGGCAACAATTGTTTCACGACAAACGCTATTCATTTGTAGACATTGCAAGCCCAGATTATATAGCAGTTGCAAAAGCGTATAAAATTGAAGGACAAAAAGTAATTCATCGAACTGATTTAAACGGCGCATTAGAAACCATGCTTAATCACAAAGGCTCGTTTTTATTAGAAGTGATGGTAGGAAAAGAAAACAATGTATTCCCAATGGTTCCACAAGGATGCAGTATAAGTGAAATTAGATTGAAATAAAATTTGCATTGAACAGTATAAAATTCCCATAGGGATTATTTATGAATAAACAGGAATTTACCATAACCGTATATACCGAAAACCATATTGGTTTGTTGGTAAGAATTGCTACTATGTTTTCGCGTAGAAAAATTAATATTGAAAGTTTAAATACTTCACCGTCTGAAGCAGAAGGCATTCACCGCTTTACCATTGTAATTAATGAATTTGAAGAAGTGGTAAGAAAACTAGCCCGCCAAATTGAAAAACAAGTAGAGGTATTAAAAGCATATTATAATACCAATGACGAAATTATTTGGCAAGAACTTGCGCTATATAAAGTATCTACCGATGAAATAGCAGAGAAGGCACAAGTAGAAAGATTGTTGCGCGAGCACGGCGCAAGAGCCGTAGTAATTCGCAAAGACTATACCATTTTTGAAACCAGCGGACACCGCGAAGAAACCGATAACCTAGTAGCGGTATTAGCGCCTTTTGGATTAATTGAATTTGTAAGAAGTGCTAGGGTAGCTATCATTAAAGCATCGCACGGCTTCCACGAAAAACTAAAAGAGTTTGAAGAAGCGCAACCAGGCGAAGAACAACTTGAAAACGAATTCTTAAACAAACAAGACGAAATTTTTACGATGTAATATTTCTTGTAAAAAAATACGATTGATTTTATTATTGTACACTTACAAAAAGATTTTTAAATAAATCAATCAATTTTACAATCACAAAACCCTTACAAAAAGATCTTTAAAAATATTTATCAACAAACCCAAAATCAAAAGAGATTAAGGAAACCAAAACAAAACAAATGGGCAATTATTTTAACACATTATCATTAAGAGAAAAGCTGAATCAATTAGGCGTTTGCGATTTTATGGATAAATCTGAATTTGCAGATGGCGTAAACAAATTAAAAGGAAAAAAATTAGTTATTGTAGGATGTGGCGCACAAGGTTTAAACCAAGGTTTGAACTTACGCGATTCTGGTTTAGATGTTTCTTATACGTTGCGCAAAGAAGCGATTGAAGCAAAACGCCAATCATGGAAAAGTGCAACTGAAAATAATTTTACGGTTGGAACTTACGAAGAATTAATTTCAACAGCAGATTTGGTAATTAATTTAACCCCCGATAAACAACACACTGCAGTAGTGAGTGCAATTATGCCTTTAATGAAACAAGGTGCAACACTTTCTTACTCGCACGGATTTAATATTGTAGAAGAAGGCATGCAAATTCGCAAAGACATCACCGTAATTATGGTGGCGCCTAAATGTCCTGGATCTGAAGTGCGTGCAGAATACCAAAGAGGATTTGGTGTACCCACTTTAATTGCGGTGCATCCAGAAAATGATCCTGAACAAAAAGGATGGGAACAAGCAAAAGCTTATTGCGTAGGCACTGGCGGACACAAAGCAGGTGTATTAAAATCTTCTTTTGTAGCCGAAGTAAAATCAGATTTAATGGGTGAGCAAACTATTTTGTGTGGTTTGTTACAAACAGGATCTATTGTATGTTTCGATAAAATGGTAGAAAAAGGAATAGACAAAGCGTATGCGTCTAAACTCATTCAATACGGATGGGAAGTAGTAACAGAAGCCTTAAAGCAAGGTGGTATTACTGCTATGATGGATCGTTTATCGAATCCTGCAAAAATTAAAGCCTATGAATTGTCGGAAGAATTAAAAGACATCATGCGCACCCTATTTCAAAAACACCAAGACGATATTATGAGTGGCGTATTTTCTACTACCATGATGGAAGACTGGGCCAATAACGATAAAAATTTATTGAGCTGGCGCGCAGCAACTGGTGAAACAGCATTCGAAAAAACACCTGCTGGCGATGTGAAAATTGCAGAGCAAGAATTTTTCGATAATGGTTTGCTAATGGTTGCATTTGTAAGAGCAGGTGTAGAATTGGCTTTTGAAACAATGGTTCAATCTGGTATTAAAGAAGCATCGGCTTATTATGAGTCATTGCACGAAACACCATTAATTGCCAATACCATTGCGCGTAAAAAATTATTTGAAATGAATCGTGTTATTTCAGATACAGCAGAATACGGTTGTTATTTATTTACGCATGCTTGCAAACCATTGTTGGCTGATTTTATGAAAAACGTTGATACCGATATTATTGGAAAAAACTTTAACGCAGGTATTGATGCCGGTGTTGATAATAAAGTATTAATTGCGGTGAACGAAGTAATTCGTTTTCATCCAGTAGAAATGGTAGGTGCAGAATTGCGCAGAGCCATGACTGATATGAAAACCATTAGTACCGTAGGTTAAATTTATGTTGTATGCCACTTCTTTTTTAAGTGAGTGGCATACAATTAAATTTAATTCTTTACATTTGCTTCAATACATGTATTTACAGCCATTACATATTATATCTACTACTTGCACAGCAACGCTGCTGCATACTGCTGTAACAACAACAACGTCTACTACAACGACCCTGTAAGGGGTTATAATATTCATATTGCCATTGGGCTGTTTTTTACAGCTGTTCTCAAAAAGAAACTCAAGTAGGTTCATCTTCCGTATAGGAATCAGAAATATCAAAAATGCAAGTATTAAAATTTGGTGGAAGTTCAGTAGCAACTGCTGCGAACATAAATAAAGTAGTAGCCATAGTATTATTGGCCGTTAAAAAAGAACCGGTATTATTAGTGGTATCGGCATTAAGTGGTGTAACAGATGCTTTATTACAAACGGGTAAATATGCAGAAACGGGTAATGAAGATTATAAAATTGTTTTAAAAGAATTAGAACAAAAGCACCTAAACACCGTGCGTGAATTATTGCCTATTCAGCAACAAAGTGCTACGTTGAGTTTGGTAAAACAAAAGTTCAACGAATTAGAAGGCATTGCAGACGGCGTGTTTTTATTGGGTGAATTATCGAACAGAACAAAAGATCGATTAGCAAGTTATGGCGAAATATTATCGTCATTAATTATTGCTGCAAAAGTAAACAGTGTGCCATTTGTACAACAATGGGTTGACTCTAGATTGTTAATTTGCACGAATGCTAATTACGGAAATGCCACGGTAGATTTTATTGTGAGCAATCAAAATATCCAACAATTTTTTAGCAACAACTTAGCACAATTATACATTGCGCCCGGATTTATTGCGGCCGATGCAAATCATAATACCACCACATTGGGCCGAGGTGGATCTGACTATACCAGTGCTATTTATGCAGCGGCATTAAAAGCAAGTGTACTAGAAATTTGGACCGATGTAAGTGGTATGATGACGGCCGATCCGCGATTGGTAAACAATGCAAAACCCATTCAACAAATCTCTTACCAAGAAGCCATGGAGCTATCGCATTTTGGCGCAAAAATTATTTATCCGCCCACTATTCAACCAGTGATGGCGCAAAATATTCCTGTTTGGATTAAAAATACTTTTGCGCCAAACGAGCACGGAACACTAGTAGAAAATACTTCAGCTATTTCAAACAATATTATTCGAGGCATATCGTCAATTAATAAAATTAGTTTGCTAAGCTTAGAAGGTACAGGCATGATTGGCATACCCGGGTTTTCAAAAAGATTATTTGAAGCACTGGCCAATGAAACCGTGAACGTGATTTTAATAACACAAAGTTCGTCGGAGCATTCTATTTGTGTAGGCATTAATGAAGTAGATACCGATAAAGCCAAGCAAGCTATTGACCATGCATTTAGTTACGAAATTTCTTATGGAAAAGTAGAGCCACTAAAAGTAGAAACAGGTTTGTCAATTGTAGCATTGGTAGGTGAGCAAATGAAAAGCCATCCGGGTATTAGCGGAAAAATGTTTGGCGTTCTGGGTAGAAATGGGATTAATGTACGCGCCATTGCACAAGGCTCATCCGAAAAAAATATTTCTGCAGTCTTGTCATCGATTGATGTGCAAAAAGCCATCAATGTATTGCACGAAGAATTTTTTGAAACCACTTTTAAACAATTGAATGTATTTATTGCAGGTACCGGAAATGTGGGAAGTAAATTATTAATGCAATTAAACAAACAGTTTAACTACTTACAAGAACATTTACGTTTACAAATTCGGGTAATAGGGTTGGCCAATAGCAAAAATATTTTATTGAATGAAGAAGGGGTTGACCTTGCCAATTGGAAAGAAACATTATTGGCTTCACCCAATGGATCGATTCAAGATTTTGTATTGGCTATTAAAAATTTAAACCTACGCAATAGTGTATTTGTAGATGTTACAGCCAATGCAACAGTAGCTGGCGTGTATGCCCATTTATTAGAGAAAAGTATTTCTGTAGTGGCTTGTAATAAAATTGCCTGTTCTTCTTCGTATGCATCTTACCAACAATTAAAATCATTGGCCCGCGAATTCAATGCCTTGTTTTTGTTTGAAACTAATGTGGGCGCTGGTTTGCCAGTAATAGGCACGCTCAATGATTTATTAAGAAGTGGCGATCAGGTTAAAAAAATTCAAGCAGTACTATCGGGCACTTTAAATTTTGTGTTTAATAATTATAACGGAACCCTGCCATTTGCGCAAGTAGTACAAGAAGCACAAAACGAAGGATACACCGAACCAGATCCACGCTTAGACTTAGGCGGTACTGATGTAATGCGTAAGATTATGATATTGGCGCGCGAAGCAGGTAAGCAATTAGAAATGGAAGATATTAGCAACGAATATTTTTTACCAGCCAAATGTTTTGAAGGATCTGTAGCGGATTTTTATGCCGAGATGGAAAAACAAGAGCCACATTTTAAAGCGATTTATGATGCAGCTGCAGCCAAAGGATGTAAGTTAAAATTTGTAGCAACATATGAAAATGGTAAAGCGGCAGTAGGTTTACAACATATTCCTGTCGATTCAGATTTTTATCATTTATATGGAAAAGATAATTTGGTTTTATTTTTTACAGAAAGGTATCCAGAACAACCCTTGGTAATAAAAGGTGCCGGTGCGGGCGCAGAAGTAACGGCATCGGGTGTGTTTGCAGATATTATTCGTGTAGCAAGGGTTTAAAATATCCAATACATTTTATCGGAAAAACAATAGGAGTATACAATTGATTCTTACTACAATAAAAAAATAATTATGACAGCACTAAATATCGATTATTCCACTATAGTAAAAATTTATGCACCAGCCACGGTTGCCAATATGGTTTGTGGTTTTGATGTATTGGGTTTTGCAGTGAATGACCCTTACGACGAAATGCAAATTCGTTTTTCAGCAACACCGGGTATTACAATTATAAATGACGACGAATACAATTTGCCAACAGATCCCGAAAAAAATGTAGCGGGAGCTGCATTACTAGCCATGATGGAAGAAATTAATGAACCCGTTGGTTTTGAATTAACCATTAAAAAAAATATCAAACCAGGTAGCGGTGTGGGTTCAAGTGCGGCAAGTGCAGCTGGTGCTGTGGTGGCAGCCAATAAATTAATGCAGCATCGATTTAATAACGAAGATTTGGTGCGTTTTGCTATGAACGGCGAAAAATTAGCTTCTGGCGTTAAGCATGCCGATAATATTGCACCTTGTATTTATGGTGGCGTAACACTTATTCGTTCTATTTTTCCATTAGACATAGTGGCACTAAATGCACCACCATTATATGTAAGCATTGTGCATCCTCAAATTGAAGTACGCACTGCCGATGCCAGAAGTATTCTTCAACAAAAAGTATTGCTCAAAGATGCCATTAAACAATGGGGCAATATAGCAGGATTGGTAGCCGGATTATTAAAAGAAGATTACGATTTAATAGGACGCTCATTAGAAGACGTATTGATTGAACCAGTGCGTAGTATTTTAATTCCAGGCTTCGATTTAATCAAACAAAAAGCCAAAGAAGCGGGCGCATTAGGCGGCGGTATTTCTGGTTCGGGTCCATCTATATTTATGTTAAGTAAAACACAAGCAACGGCCAATCAAGTAGCAGAAGCCATGCACCAAGTGTACGAACAATTATCACTAGATCATCATACTTATGTTACCACAGTAAACCATGCTGGTGTAAGATTCGTTGATTAAAATTCATTTCAAATAATACAAACTATGAATTATTATAGCCTCAATAAAAATGCACCGAGCGTTGATTTTAAACAAGCAACCATTAAAGGTCAGGCACCAGATAAAGGATTGTATTTTCCAGAAAAAATTCCGGTACTAGATCCTGCACTCATTAAAAATATCCAGCAATATTCTAAAGAAGATTTGGCTTTAGAGATTATGCTTCCTTATGTTGGCAATTGTATTAATAAAGTAGATTTAAGTAGCATTGTTGCAGAGACAATTAATTTCCCATTTCCACTCGTGCCCTTAAATGAACGAATGGAATCCTTAGAATTATTCCATGGTCCTACACTAGCATTTAAAGATGTGGGCGCCAGATTTATGAGTCGATGTTTGGGTTATTTTTCAAAAGACCAAAAAAACACTATCACAGTTTTAGTAGCCACATCGGGCGATACAGGCGGTGCCGTAGCAAATGGATTTTTAGGAGTGGAAGGAGTGGAAGTAGTTATTTTATATCCATCAGGCAAAGTGAGTCCGGTTCAAGAATTACAGCTAACTACCTGTCAACAAAATATTACAGCATTAGAAGTTGCGGGAAGTTTTGATGATTGTCAAGCCATGGTAAAAGATGCATTTATGGATGCCAGTTTAAACCAACACTTAACACTTACTTCTGCTAATAGTATTAATGTGGCGCGTTGGTTGCCGCAACAATTGTATTATTTTTTTGCCTACCAAGCTTGGATTAAAAACCACCAGCAAGCACCTGTAATAGCCGTGCCTAGTGGAAACTTTGGCAATATTTGTGCAGGATTGTTAGCACATGTTAGTGGATTGCCTATAGCGCATTTTATAGCAGCTTGTAATGTTAACGATGCAGTACCAGCGTATTTGCGCAGTGGAAATTATGCCGCACAAAAAGCAGTAGCCACTATTTCAAATGCCATGGATGTAGGAAGCCCAAGTAATTTTGTACGCATCCTCGAATTATTTCAACACAATTACAAAAATATCAGCAAAAAAATAACGGGCTATACTGTTTCGGATGCAATTACCGAACAAACAATTTTAAACACTTATTTGAATGAGCGGTATTTATTAGATCCGCATGGAGCAGTGGCCTATTATGCATTATCAGAATACCTTAAATTACATCCAAACCAAGCAGGTATTTTTTTAGAAACAGCGCATCCAGTAAAATTCCCTGAAACAGTAGAAACTTTAATTAATAAAAAAATTAATATACCAGCATCCGTGCAACACTTATTTGCTAAAGAGAAAAAAAGTATTTTAATGGAAGCCAACTTTGAAGTATTGAAAGAATGGTTGCTAGCGCTATAGTAATACTAAATCTGATATTCAATAATAAATTTAATCAATGCAATAGGAGACTTCAGTTTTAATTTTCGCATGATATTTTTGCGATGCGTTTCTATGGTGTATACGCTTAAACACAAATTATTGGCAATTTCTTGATTGGTTAAACCTTTTTTAATATGCTGAATTAGTTCTTTTTCGCGTTTGGTTAAATTAAACTGTTGCAAAAACTGGTCATTTTCGGATAAGCTTTTTTCAGATTTTTCTTCTTTTTGCGGAGAGGAAAATTTTTTACTAGCATAAGCCGATTTAATCGTTTCAATTAATTCCTCTTTTTTACTGCTTTTTAGCAAATAGCCATTTGCGCCCATTGATTTTGCTTCGTTAATAATAGCATCATCAGAATAACCCGTAAGCATAACAATTTTTAAGGAAGGATAGCTTTGCTTGATGTATTTAATGGTTTCGAGACCATTCATTTTAGGCATGTTAATATCTAAGAGAATTAAATCAGGTAGGGTTTCTGGAAGCATATCCAACACTTCTCTACCATTATAAGCAATTCCGCAAATTTCAAAATCAGGCTCTTTACTAAGCATCATTTTAAGGCCTTCAATGAACAACGGGTGGTCGTCGGCCAACATAATTCTTATTTTTTCAATTGCTTCAATTGCCATTTTACTTTAGGGGTCACTGATAGTAACACCCACTAAAAGTACAAACTAGTTTGTATATAAAGAAAATTTTGTATGCGCCTGAACAAGATTTTTATAAAATACCTGATTAGTTTTTAATTATCTAGCCTTAAAATGCGTGAAAAATTAAAACATACAAACTGATTGGTATTCCTCAATAAAAAATCAAAAATTAAATTTGTATTTAAACGTCTAACATCAAGTGGCAACTAGTATTCCATTTGATATAAATCTTACAAATGAAAACAGTTATACAAAAAATATTTTTAGGTTTATTATTTATTACAGTCAGTGTTGCAGCTAAAGCACAATATCTTTCAATGGGTACTTATTATTCAGATGGTTGCCCAAAATATTTGGTTATGCCATTTGAAAAAATTTCTGACACCCTAAAAAATAATATCCAAACTACTTTACCAGAAGGACGACCTGTTCCTACATATAATCTTAAATTAATAGCCAACAATATTCCAGAAAATATTTCCACAACTTGTAGCTCAGATGTTTGGATTAGTTTTTTTGATGAAGGGGCTAGTTATCAAAATTCATTTGGTTATTATACTTACCCAACAAATTCACCGTTAACAGTTGCACCAACCCCCAATAGTATTAAAATCATTTTCCCTAACGCTTCAAAGGGCGGCTATGGCGGCGGATTAAAAACAGGAGACAAAGTTTTTTTTGGTAATTTTCCTGCCAATACATCTATAGGATTTGTTTTATTATCCAATGGTTGGGATAATAGCAATGAAATAGTTACTCCAGGTTTGGGTCAATTATATACCGATAATCGATTTAATCCAGAAGCCAATCCAGACCTAAAAAAACATTCTGTTTTAATTTATGACGAAGATTCGAAACGTTATATAGTTGGTCTTGAAGATATTCGCAGAGATGATCCTAATTGCGACCATGATTTTAACGACCTATTATTTATTATAACAATGTCATCGCCGGATTGTGTAGCGAAAAAAGAAAAAATTCCAAAAACCGATCATGATGGCGATGATTCAAATTCAGGACAGCAAGGTGGATTAGAAAGTAAAAGTTTAGGCGATGCTGTTGCAAAAAGAATTTTTAATAACGCAGTTAATAGTACACAAGGTGCTATCAATTATGCAAAAATGCCATTGGTTGCAACAGATATCCGTAATACTGTAACAGGTGTAGGACCCAATGCTGCTTTAGGTTTGGCCGATATCATGCCAAGTAAAATGATTGACCCTGGCTATACTGCTTATGTTACAACGGCAGCAGATATTACTAGTTTCAGTAATGCAACGGAAGTTCGTTCAGTAGATTTTACCCTTAACAATAATTGCCGTGCAGTAGCATTTGTTACTAAAACATTGGGTCAATTATATGATCATACCAAACCCGTTTGCGACCGATTAAAAGGTGCCTCACTATTGGGAATGGAAAATATTAGTATTAACAACCTAAATTTTGTTCGCTATACTTTATTGCAACCAAGTGGTAGTACAGAATATGCCATGAGTTTTTCTGTAGGTACAAAAACAGGCAGGTCTAATTTTTCTTTTCAATCAAATTGGCTAACACAAAATTATACGCCTGAAGAAACCATGTATAATTACCAAGTTTGGGGAGCAACACCTTTTTACTGCATAGATATGGCTTTAGAAATTTTAGAAAAACTAAATGCCATAATGCCTGTACAAGCATTAAATAGCGGAACAGCATTGCCAAAAACTTATATTGTTTCAGGAAAAAGAGACGGAACGAATCTTAATTTTTCAATCAATAATACAACAACTGCAGCAACAGGTTATTTTCAAATAGAAGAAAGACTTGCCGAAAATACCACTGCCATTAGTAAAAGAAATGTTGCAATTAGCGTTGGTGCGAATACTAAATCAAGCGTTTCAATACCTGTAAGCGATTCTTACGAATCATCCATTAGTTTGTACTTGAACAATCAATTACAAGACGTAGTATTTATGGCTGATGGCACTTGGAATGTAGACTACAATAAAAACACCACTGTGTTAAAATCGTTTACTATTCAAAATGATCCAAATATTGCCAATACACCTAAAGAAGACTACCCATTATTTAGAAATGTACAAGTTGCGGCAACTACCAGCGATTATACAACTGTATATAAATTATTAAAGGGAGGTGGCGCTGTACAAGATTTAACCGCTTATAAAGCCATTAAATTTACTGCAGCAGCAACAGGTGCTAATATGCGCATTACGCTAGTAAAAGCGGGTGTAAGCAATTGGGCCGACCAATATAGTTTCTATCAACCATTATCGGCAGATAGTAAAGAATATAGTATTGCATTAGCAGATTTTGCAACGAGTACCGGAAAAGGAAATATCAACCCATCAGATATTACTACCGTTATTTTTGCACTAGAAGTTCCAACCGCAACACCAACTGCTATTACCGCTAAAATAGAACAAGTAGCATTTAGTAAATCATTACTTGCCCCAGCCGATGTAGTAAGCATTAAAGAAGTACAATTGTATCCAAACCCAAGTAAGGGAAGATTCACTGCAAGCTTTAAATCGGAGAAAGCAATAGTTGTTACCTTAAAATTGGTAGACATTAATACAGGGGTACTTCAATTGAGTAAATCAATTAATGCAGTTGCTGGAGATAACAAAGTATTGGTTGAAATGAATCAAACAATTAATACCAATGGCTATATCCTTCAGCTAGAAGCCGAAGGAGCCAAGTATCAACCTAAAAAGCTAATCATTCAAAACTAATTCGTATAAATTTTTTGTTGGAAAAGGGTCGATAGCAGGAAGGGATTCCTGCTATTTTTTTGTGTAATCTATTCTTTGATTTAGTGGTTAATATAATTATACCCAGCCAAAACGGTCAAAAAAACACCAGTTTTGGCTGGGTATAAAAAATTATACTCAGCCAAAACTCGAAAAAAACACTAGTTTTGGCTGAGTATAAAAAAACATACTCAGCCAAAACTCAGTTTTTGATCGTTTTTTAAAAAACTCAAACCTAATTTTAGTCAATAAGATATAATTGTTATAAAAAAGTATTTTTACTACGTTTTCCAGAAATATTTTTTCTCAACAAAAAACAAGGTTATCAAAGCAACAAGACCTGTATAAATAACACCTTTTAAAAATCCACTAAAAGCGGTAGCATTTAATAAATTAAAATAATAATTTAATCCACTTAAATGTAAAATAGGCGTAATAAGTAAACTTCCTGAAACATATGCCACCATTGGATTCTTGCCGATATTTGCCAGAAAATTAATGGGCACTTTTAGTACTTCTTTGCTTTCTAAAACAATAAAAGCATATAATAATAAAAAGGCTAACCCCGATGTTACAAAGTAGTAACTATAAGTTGAATGGTCTTTTTTAATACCACCTTCATAAGCTTCAAAAATTAATCCTAATAGCAACAAATAACTTCCTGCTTGTATAAAATAATTAGATGCGTTATTTACATTATTCAACTTTCTATTAATTGAAACAATAACAACGATTAAAATAATTGAGCCAATTAAATTGACGAATAAATAGCGTTGAAATAATCCAATAAGATTTACAACTATTATTGACACTAATAAAAGAGCTAGCAAGATTGTTTTGTTTTTATCTGATATATTATTTTTTTCCGGCCCTCTACTATATGCTTGCAACCATTCTCCAGCAATTGTTCCAGGGATTACAATAAATAAATACTTGAGATAATAAAAACTATATAAACCGTTTATTGGGGTAAAATTGTACAGTTCATGTTGCCAACTGATATTGTTAGTATTACTTAAAAATATACCCATTACAATAGGTAGTACTAGCAAGCGATGAATAGGATGGTTTTTTGTAAAAATCCATATAATAGAAGCAAATACAGCCATGTTTGCAAGTACTACAATAATAATATCCATTCTTGTTATTTTAAACCCTGAACCATCTTTAAAATGAAATTGCCAAAGCATTATTGCTGCTATTATTAAGGAACATAATTTTAATCCAACACTTATTTTGTTGTTTATTGCAAATGGCCATTTTACAAGTAATACATGCAATAAAACAAAGCCTAGAATGCCAAATAAATACACCATATTATTTTCATTACCATACATATAGTCTTTAACATGGTCTAAAAAAATGGCAAAGAAGCAAAGCAATAATCCTCTTTTTGCAATTAACCAAGCGGTATTGTACCATGGCGGATCTTTTAATTTATTTTCAAACGATAATGGAATGGCTGCGCCCATTGAAAATAAAAAAAATGGAAAAACTAGATCAACCCATGTAATGCCTGGAAGATCAGGATGAAATATATGATTGGGCGGCGGTACTTGTGCATGGTACATCCATGCAGGCAATACATTTCCAAACGCAATACTTCCAGATAAAACCATTCCTAAAATTGCCAAACCGCGCAAGGCGTCTAAACTTTCATTTCTTTTCTGCATCATATTTTATTGAATTCTTTTTATATAGGAACTATCAAATTGATTAAAAAGGTAAGATAAAATATATTTCTAGTTATTAAAATATTTTAATAAGTTTGTTTAGTTCTTTATTAAATTAAATAAATGATACAATTGTGCCAATAAACCCAACTAATAAAAGGAATCCAATTTACTGGGTTCCGTCTACTTGGTTTGCTATGGGGCTACCATTTGTTGCGCTTGCAGCAGCTAGTTCTATCATGTATAAAAACATGGGCATTTCTGATTCACAAATTGCTTTTTGGACATCCTTAATTATGTTACCCTGGACCATAAAGCCTTTATGGGGGCCTTTTTTAGAGATGTTTAAAACGAAAAAGTTTTTTGTTTACAGCACTCAAATTTTTACAGGTTGTGTTTTTGGTTTGATTGCATTAACCCTTCATTTAAACCATTTTTTTGTTTTTTCTATAGCACTATTTGCCATCATTGCGTTTAGTGGTGCTACCCATGATACAGCTGCTGATGGTGTTTATTTAAATGAGCTAAGCCCCAAAATGCAGGCTACTTATGTTGGATGGCAGGGCGCATTTTATAATATTGCAAAAATATTTTCTGGTGGAATTTTGGTGTACTTGGCAGGTGAGCTAGAAAAAAAACAAGGTGTTGCTACTGCTTGGATGGTGGTTATGTTTTTATATGGAGTGATGATGGTCATTTTAGGTTTATACAATAGAACGGTGCTTCCTGATAATGAAAACAATACCCAACCACAAAATTTAAAAGAAGGTCTTGCCATTCTAAAAGACGTAATTATTACTTTTTTCCAGAAAAAAAATATTTGGTATAGCCTTTGTTTTATTGTGTTCTATCGTTTTGCTGAAGGGCAAGCAATTAAAATAACACCATTATTTTTTAAAGCAGCAAGATCCGAAGGAGGATTAGGATTAACCACTTCTCAAATAGGCCTTTTATATGGTGTATTTGGTTCATTGGCTTTTGTGATTGGTTCAATTGCGGCAGGTTATTTTATTTCAAATAAAGGATTAACCAGAAAATCATTATTAATATTATGTAGCTTTTTTAATATTCCTTTTTTAGCCTATGCTTATTTGGCAGTATATATACCAGATAATTTAATGGTGATAGGCATAGCCATTGCAGTGGAATACTTTGGCTATGGATTTGGGTTTATTGGGTTGATACTTTTTATCATGCAAAATATGGCGCCTGGAAAATACAAAATGGCGCATTATGCTTTTGGAAGTGGATTAATGAATTTAGGTTTCATGGTGCCTTCTATGATTAGTGGTTTTGTTAGTGACTATTTAGGATATAAAGATTTTTTTATTTGGGTACTTATTTCAACAATCCCGGCGTTTATTATTACTTGGCTTGTTCCGCTAAAAGCACCTGAATTGGAAGGCACATAATTAATTTCGTCTATTTATATTTTCATGATTATTTAATTCCCAAAAATTTATGTTATTAACCGGCACATTTATAGATGAAATAAGTCATGATATTCCCCATCAAAATTGGGGAACAGTTGAGTGGGAAAATGATTTTAAACACATGAAAGCCGCAGGCATAGATACGGTTATTGTTATTCGGTGTGGCTATAGAAATTTTATTACTTATCCCTCTAAATATTTAATAGATAAACACAACTGTTATACGCCTCCAATTGATTTGATTGATTTGTTTTTAACGCTTGCCGAAAAAAACGAAATGCAGCTTTATTTTGGCTTGTATGATAGTGGAAAATATTGGGACACAGGTAATTTGACTTTTGAAATTGACGCAAACCGTTTTGTTATTGATGAAGTATGGAATTTATATGGCCATAGAAAAGCTTTTAAAGGATGGTATTTAAGTACTGAAATTAGTAGAAAAACAAAAGGAGCAATAGAGGCATTTAGTGGATTAGGTAAAATGTGTAAAGATGTTAGTAGTAATCTGCCTGTTTTTATTTCTCCCTGGATTGATGGTAAAAAAGCAGTGATGGCCGCTTCTGGTAATTTATCAAAAACAGATGCTATTTCATTAAAGGAACACGAAAACGAATGGAATGAAATATTTGATGGCATTCACCAATCTATTGATGCTGTTGCCTTTCAAGATGGTCATATTGAATACCACGAACTAGATAGCTTTTTTCAAATAAATAAATTATTAGCCGATAAATACCAGTTACAATGTTGGACAAATGCAGAATCTTTTGATAGAGATATGCCTATTAAATTTTTACCCATCAAATTCGAAAAATTAAAATTAAAACTAGAAGCAGCGGCACGAGCAGGTTACGACAAGGCAATTACTTTTGAGTTTTCGCATTTTATGAGCCCGCAGTCTGCGTATGTTCAAGCGCATCATTTATACAATCGATATATAGCATTTAAAAATCAACTGAGCTAAAAATGAAATTTCTTTTAATAATAGTTTCCATTTTTAATTTGGCAATTATTGGGTATTCGCAATATAAAAATCCAATAGTAGTTAAAGGAACATGGATAACTAGTTCGGCTAGTGTTGCAATGTATTCAAAACAAAATGTAATTGAAACGGTTGAGAACTGTAAAAAAAATGGTCTTACCGATATATTCGTTGTGGTTTGGAATGATGGTGTAACAATGTATCCTAGCCCATTGGTAAAATCTTATACGGGTATTTTACAAGACACGAATTTTAAAAATTTCGATCCATTATTGGCTTTTGTTGAACAAGGCCATAAGCTTGGCTTACGAGTACATGCTTGGTTTGAATTTGGATTTTCATACGCTTACAAAGACAGTAGTAAAAATAAATGGCTAGAAAAATATCCTGATTGGGTAGGTAGAAATAGCAAGGGAGAATTACTTAAAAAAAACGGATTCTTTTGGTGGAATGCAATGAATCCAGCTGTTCAATCATTTATAAAAAAATTAGTGCTTGAAGTTGTTAATAAATATCAAGTAGACGGCATTCAAGGAGACGATAGACTTCCTGCAATGCCATCAGAAGGTGGATACGATGCCCTTACTATTAAAATGTACCAATCAGAAAACCAAGGCAGCCTACCACCATCCGATACAAAAAATGCAGCATGGATTAGTTGGCGGGCAAATAAATTAAACGATTTTGCAAAGAATTTATATAGCAGTGTAAAAAAAATAAATCCAAATTGTTTGGTTACTTGGGCGCCTAGTATTTATCCATGGAGTAAAGAACAATATTTGCAAGATTGGCCAACCTGGTTAAAAGATGGTTATGCCGATTTAATTATTCCACAAGTGTATAGGTATAAATTAGACAGTTATTCGCAAACACTAAAAGCCATTGCTACGCATCTGCCTAGTAATAGTAAGTACAAAATCTTTCCGGGTATTTTAAGTTCTTTAGGAGATGGTTATCGGGCAGATAGTTTAATGATTCAACAAATGATTTCCCTAAATAGACAAGAAGGTTATAACGGAGAGGTTTTATTTTATTATCAAACAATCAAGGAATCAAAAACGCCAATTTATAAAAACAATTAAACATGTATAAAACCTATATTAAAAAAAGTATGCACCTGCTGCTGTTTGTACTTTTAATTAGCTGTAGTAAAAACACTAATGGCGGGTCAACAACGCCAATAAATCCTGTAACACCTCCAACTGTTGCGGTACCTAAATTAATGACCCTTCCTAATGGCTGGAAATTATCAAGCACGCTTTCAGCAAATTTTCCTAGTGGCATTGAATTATATTATTACGATAGTATTTATGCCGGAAGAAAAACAAAAATGTTTTGTTTAGCCTATGACAGTAAAACTACTAGTATAGAGTTTAAGCCAACAATATCAAGTGTAGCTAAAAAGCCTAGTGATTTTTTTAAAGATGAAACTGGTGTTGTATATGCGGCAATAAATGGCGGATATTTTGGCGTAAACCAATCGTATAGTTTGGTCAAATACAACGGGGCTGTTTTATCGCCCAATATAAAAGTGTTAAACAGAACTTATAATGGTGCAAGCACAGCGTACTATGCAACAAGGGCGGCATTTGGTGTTACATCAACAGGTGCTTATGAAGCTGCTTGGGTATACCATGTTGGAACTACTAACGATATGATTTATTCTTATCCTAAACCTAATGCAAATGTTGAGGGTAAAGCACCTATGGATTTGCCAACAGAAATTTTTCCTATTGGCGGATCTATTTGGAATACACAATCTGCTATAGGCGGGTCACCAATGCTTATAAAAAATGGGAAAGTGAATATCACCGATACTGCCGAAATGATAAGCATAAACAATACAACTTCCCGACCAAGAACTGCAATAGGTTATACACCTTCAAATTTAGTTTTGTTATTTGCTATTGAAGGAGATAATACTTTAAACGGAACAGACGGCATGAATTTAGTTGAATTAACTACAGTTATGCAATCCTTTGGATGCGTAGACGCGATTAACTTAGATGGTGGTGGATCTACTAGTATGGTTGTAGCGAATCAACTATTAGTTCGTCCAGGAGACAATGGTGTAGAACGACCTGTTGTTTCTGCGGTGCTTATAAAAAAGAAATAGCAAAGTAGTTGAATATGCTTAATTCTGAAGACCTATATGGTTAATAGGAATTGAAAATGGATCACAATATTTTTGTATTAATATGCATACCTCTTTACGAGTTAAATCCCTGTTGCCATATTGCTCTGTAATTTGTAAATAGTTATTTTTAGGATTAATAGCAATGAAACTTTGTTGAATTTTTTTAATATCAGCTAAGGTTACATTATTGTTTAATGCTGGCAATTTTATTTGACTGATAAATGCCAATAAGTTTTTTGCCAACTCCTTGCTATTGCAAATACTATCTGGATAAAAATACATTTTATTTGCCCATCCTTCTTTTTTTCCGGTACCTCTTAATATACCAGTTGCGCCAATTTTTTGGATGTCGGCAAATGCAGTATCTGTTGGTAATACATCTACATAAGGCATTAAAAAGCCTTTTTGTTTTAATAATATTGCTTGTACTTCTCTCACCGCAACTGCTCTTGGTTCTTTGTTTTGTTGAACAGATAACGCTGCAAGAATGCCAGCCGCTTGACCTGTTAAAAGCACACATGGTTGAAGTCTGGTACTCCCATTGGCAAGGTTTGAAACAGAGATGCCTTTTTCACAAACAACAAGTCCGTTTAATTTATTTGGAATTAATGATCCTAATGGAATATTAAAAGAATTAACTGCCGGAAATTGAATGCTTGGTGTTAATTTATTTTTTCCATGATGGTGGTCTACTGGGTAATCACCAACAGCAATGCCTGTTCTATACAAAGCTTGTGGTTGATTAAATGTTTGGTTCATGTGTGGCAAACTAAATCGAACAACACCTTTTAATCTCCTGCCTTCTCTATGATAGGGCATTAATGCTAAATGGTCTTTTGTAGGAAACTGTGTGGTATCTAGTCCAATATTTTTAAATCCTAAAACCTGTTGAATATAATATACAAATGCTAGTGTTTGTTTTTTAGCAGGGGTATAAAAACTAGGTCGATCTATTGGTTTTAAATGAATGGCATTTATATAATAATCATTTCCATGTGCAGGCCAATTTAACATGAATTTGTTTTTAGGAAGTCTACCATAGTCTAATACTTTTTGGGTATTTGCATTATATGGTTTGCCTTCAGGACAAGGTGCATTTAAAGTGCTGCAATCAAATTCGGTTAATGAAATGGGGTAAAACAAATCTTTGTCTATTAGAATATTGTTGCTTGCATTTGGCCCATAATCTTGTAGCGTAGCCGCCCAAGTAAGATCTTGAATGATATCGTTTTTACCAGGGGCTTCTTTTTCTCCACTATAAATAGCATCTTCCATTCCCAAATCATATTCGGCTTTTGCGTTTGCAAATACGTCTCCCAAATCTGTTCCATCAACTATTGTATTCGCTTCTACAATTAGGTGTTCTTTTTTAGCATTAATAAATTGTACGCCAACTATTTTTCCATTTTTTACTAAAGCCGAATCAAAATACCAACCATAATTAACACGTAAATTAGTTTCTTTATCAGCCCATGATTTAAAAATACTATCTGCAACATAGGGCTCAAACAAAGTATTACTAACCCAGCCGGTATTTAATTTTTTTGTTTGATAATGCTGGTATAATGCATCTCTTAATTCTTGCCAAATGCCACTAGGTAAATTATTATTTCCGTCTGTTGCAGTAACGCCTGCTGCAGAAAGCATTCCACCTAACCAAGGTGTTTCTTCAACAATCATTGTGTTCACACCAAGTCTGGCGCTTTGAATTCCAGCAGCAGTTCCACCAGTGCTTCCACCAACAACTAATACTTCAGTTTGCAAGTGAGGCGTATTACTCATTGTTATTTCTAAGTTGCCACCTTGCATAATAATGGCATGAGAAATATAATCTTTTAGATATTTTTTTCCGTTTAATAAAATACTTGCTATGTAAATATTTTTCGAACTATTATTTTTTACCTGAATGGTAAATTTTTTATTATTGGGCAAGTTTATAATTGCCTGATCAATTAAAGGACTACCAAAATAATAATCTCCCGAAGATGGATTCATAGGATAAAACCCTAGTGCATTAAATGCATACCAGGCACTCATTTGTCCGCAGTCTTCATTGCCGCACAATCCGTCTATTGCATTTTTATATAGGGTGGTTGAAATTTGTCGCAATTTTTCTGCTCCTTTATAAGGCAATCCAACTGCGGCATATAAGTATGCAATATGATGGCTAGGTTCATTGCCATGTGCATATTGACCAATCATTCCACTAATATCTGCCGATGCATTTTCTCCAGTTACTTTTGATGAAACAGTCCATAAAGAATCGAGTTTGTTTACAAACTTTTCTTTTCCTCCATGTAAACGCATTAGTGCATTTACGTCTTGAGGTACAAACCAACTATGTTGCCATGCAGTACCTTCAATATATTGTCCGTCAAAACCATGTTCACTTAAATACGGATCAAACTGTTTTAAAAATTGCCCATCACTATTTTTTGCCCTAAAAAAGCCTGTTACTGGATCAAAAAGATTTTTATAGGAATTTGCACGATTTGAAAATATTTGATAATCTTTTTCATTGCCCATTTTCTTTGCTACCTGCGCAATACACCAATCATCATAAGCATATTCTAAAGTAATGGTAACACTCCATCCGTGTTTGTTTTGTGGTAAATAGCCGTATTGTCTGTATGCTTCTGTACCTCTTTCTTTTTGCATGGCTGATGCAAGCATGGCTTCATATGCTTTGTTCCAATTAAAACCGCGGTTGTCTTTTAAGATGGCATCAGCTATTATAGGAACAGCATGATAACCAGTCATAGTATTGGTTTCGCTATTCATTAAATCCCATACCGGTAAACGACCTTTCTCTTCGTAAAAATGTAAGAATGAATTAATGATATCTTTTACTAAAGCGGGTTGCGTAATACTAAATAATGGATTAGCTGCTCTAAAAGTATCCCACAACGAAAAGGTACTATACAAAGTTGTATCGCCAATATCGCTAAATAAAACAGGGGTAAGAAAAGTATGGTATAGTGCAGTATAAAAATTTACTAGCACATCTTTATCTGTTGATTTTATTTTAATGACCGATAATTCTTTTTCCCAATTTTCCTCAGCAGCTGATTGTATTGTTTTAAAATTTTTGTTTGATATTTCCGCTAAATTTTTAATAGCAGCTTCAATAGATTTGTTCGATAAAGCAACCCTTGTTTCTACTATAGTTTGTTTATTATTAAATTGAAATAATGCAGTCATTCCCTGACCACTCTTATAGTGCAATGTGTCTAATCTAATTACCTTTTTGCTAAACTGAATTACAAAATATACTTTTTGTTTTTTGGCCCATCCTGTAGAAAATCGATATCCGGTAAATGTTGAATCATTAACTTTATTAAGATTCGTTTCTTTTGTAGCATCCCAATTAATAGCCCAACCCAAATCGAGTTTAACTTGTTGTTGAACATTTTCAGGATATTGATACGCTTGAATTCCCGTATGTTTTGACGCTGTTAACTTTACAGAAATGCCATTATTAAGTTTTACTGAATAAAATCCAGGAGAAGCTTTTTCGTTTGCATGAGAAAAAGTATATAAATTATTTATTGTATCGGCTTTTTTATTAAAGACGGGCATCATTGAAATATCACAAAGATCTCCAATACCTGTTCCGCTTAAATGTGTGTGCGAAAAACCTGCAATTACGGTATCGCTATAATTATAACCGCTACACCAATCCCAACCCGAACTGCCATTATCGGGGCTAAGTTGCACCATACCAAAAGGAACTGTTGCGCCTGGATAGGTATGTCCATGGCCACCTGTACCAATAAAAGGATTTACAAATTGAATTAAACTTTGTGCAGCAACTAACTGTGTTAATAATAGAAATGCTAGCAAAGAAACATAGAAACATTTTTTCATAATCGAATAACTTTTGTCTTATCAACTAGTTAGAACTACCACCCAGATTAGTAGATAAGAGCTTATTCCTTACAAGCAAACATGCGCCATTTACGCCTGCTCTAGCACCTAGCTTAGAGATTTTTAACTGCGTATCATTACTTACAAGGCTTAATGAATATTTATTTAAGGTACTTTTAATAGGAAATCTTATATAGTCTTTTGTAGTAGATAATAATCCTCCTAATATGACTAATTCTGGATTAAAAATATTTATTAGCATGGCAATTGCTTTGCCTAATTTTTCTCCTATTTCAGCAATACATTCTATGGCAAGCACATCGTCTTGATTACAGGCCATTACAATATCTTCTAAAGTAATTTCTTCAATTTTTTTACCAGCTGTAGGAAGGATAGAGCCAAAACCAGCTTTTCTTTTTTCTTGAAACTTTTTTATTAATGCTTGCCCGGATGCTTCTGTTTCTAGGCAGCCTTTTTTTCCGCAATGACAAATAATTTCATTATCGAAAAATGGAATATGTCCAAACTCTCCTGAAAAACCAGACTTCCCATAATACAACTGACCTTCTATCATAATTCCAATACCTATTCCATAATCGAGGTTTATAAAGAGTACATTTTTTTCGCTTTTTACAACACCAATACAAAACTCTCCAAATGCCATGGCACGAGAATCATTATCTAAGTAGGTTTTAATGCCTAATTCTCTCTCTATAATTTTACTAAGTGGGTCTTCGTCGAAATGATAATAACTGAAACTGTAGCCCGTTGCATAATTTATACGACCAGTTAAATTGATTCCAATACTTAATATCTTATCTCTAGATATATTAATTCTGTCTATAAAATCTTTGATAATAGTTATGAGAGAAAGTAAAGACTCTTTGGTGTTTTCTAATACAAAACTCGAATTGTCTTCTACACGAATTAGATTTTTTTTAAAATCGATGAGCCCCAACGACACACTATATTTTTTTACTTCAACCCCAACAAAATATCCAGAATCATTAGCTAATCCAAATAGATTTGCCCTTCTGCCACCTGTAGATTCAATTTTGCCATAATCCATTACCATCCCTTCTTCAATTAACTCATTAATAATGCTCGTGATTTTTGGGGCACTAACATTAAATTCCTTTCCTAAATCAGAAATGGTGGCTTTTTCTTGAATATCCAGTAACCGAATGATGTTTTTTTTAAGGTTCATGTTTTTAAAAGCCACACCAGTCAGTTCATCTTCCGTTAATTCTTTTAAAAAGTTCATAATAGCTATTCTTTTTCTTACAAAGTAACGAATTCAATTGGAAAGCTTTATTTGTTGAAAAAGTAAATATAAGCGTATCTTAAATAAAAATATTAATAAGTATTAATAGAAATTAAAAATATTCTATAAATTGCTTGTTAAATTCAAATAGCAATTAAAGACAAGATGGAACAGTTATCGATTTATTCAGAATTATACAAAAATGAACTACTAGATTATATAGTACCATTCTGGTTAAAAAATAGTCCAGATAGGGTTAATGGTGGTTATTTTACTTGTTTAGATGCCCAGGGAAAAGTGTATGACACAGACAAATTTGTTTGGTTACAAGGCAGGCAGATTTGGTGTTTTAGCATGTTGTATAATAAAGTAGAAAAGAAGCAAGAATGGCTTGATATGGCTTTATTAGGGGACGATTTTTTAGAAAAATATGGTAGAGATAAAAGTGGTCAATTTTATTTTTCTCTTACAAAAGAAGGATTGCCTTTGGTGCAACCTTATAATATTTTTAGTGACTGTTTTGCGGTGATGGCCTTTTCTGAATTGTATAAGATTACTGGCTTGCAAAAACACAAAGACATTGCTATTCAAACATTTAGCGCTATAAATGCTAGAAAAAACAATTGGAAAGGGCAGTATGAAAAAACCATTTCAGGAACCCGACCAATGAAGAATTTTGCGCTTCCTATGATTCTAGTGAACCTTTCTTATGAAATGGAACACTTACTCGGTGATGATTTTATTATATCTACTGTACCATCTTTATTAAAAGAATTATTAGAAGAATTTTATCAACCCGAATTTGGTTTAATACTTGAAAATATTAGCCCAGATGGAAAGTTTGTAGATTCTTTTGAAGGGAGATTGTTAAATCCTGGCCATGCAATTGAAGCTATGTGGTTTGTAATGGATATTGGTAAAAGACTTGGTAATCAAGAACTTATAGAAAAAGCAACCAAAATAATGCTGGACACACTTATTTATGGTTGGGATAAAAAGTATGGTGGCATTTTCTATTTTATGGATGTAAAAGGCCAACCATTACAGCAATTAGAGGCCGATCAAAAACTTTGGTGGGTGCACGTAGAAGCATTAGTAGCATTAGCAAAAGGCTATGCTTACACAGGAAATACGGCATGTTTAAATGCTTTTAATCAAGTTCATGACTATACTTGGAAGCATTTTAGAGATGTTGAAAATGGAGAATGGTTTGGTTATTTAAATAGAGAAGGTAAAGTGTTACAGCAAATGAAAGGTGGTAAATGGAAAGGTTGCTTTCATATTCCGAGGGCCTTATTTCAAATTTGGCAGACCTTTTCTAGCATTACAAACGAAAATCAAAACATTGCTTCTTTAGAAATCAATGCTAATATTAAATAGTACATTATTATAAAAAATTCTATTTTTTATAATAGTTATTAAAATAATTTAGTAAGTTAGTGCTTTAAACATAATTTATTTTAAACAATAGGTCTTTAATTAATAAATAGCATTTAACTAGTTGCCTTGATAAAATTGGGATAAAAACCAATTATTTCTTTAGCAATTATATTAAACGATTGAGAATCACATTTAATTATTAAAAAAAATCCACATGAAAATGCCCAAAGTTTTGTTACTGCTTCTTGGCCTTTTACTTTGCTCATTAGCAACGTTTGCGCAAACACAAACGTATAGAGGTCAGGTAAAAGATGCTACAGGAAAAGGTATTGAGGGAGTAGTTATCAACGAACCTAATTCAAAAAAAACCAATTTGTCTGGAATAGATGGCAGATTTAGTATTCAATTAAATAAAGGTGCTAAATTGGTTTTTACCGCAGTTGGCTTCGTATCAAAAACCATCATATTAGGTACTGAATTAAACGTAACCGTTGTTCTAGATGAAAAATTCACAGAACTAAATGATGTGGTAGTAGTTGGTTTTGGTACGCAAAAGAAAGTAAACTTAACAGGATCGGTGGTTACTTTAAAAGCAGAAGATTTAACTAAAAGACAAGTATCAACATCTAGTAATTTATTGCAAGGTTTGGCTCCTGGTGTAACCGTTACACAACAATCTGGTCGTCCGGGTGCTGATGGTGCTTCAATAAATATCCGTGGATTAAGTTCAATTTATGCAGGACAAAGTCCATTGATTTTAGTAGATGGAGTAGTTTCTAGCTTTGATAATGTTGATGCAAATGCAATTGAAACTATCTCTATTTTAAAAGACGCTGCTTCAACAGCTGTTTATGGCGCTAGAGCGGCAAATGGGGTAATATTAGTTACTACAAAACGCGCTAAAGGAAAAGAATTACAAATTGGATACAATATGTTTCTTACGCAACAATATGTAACAGATATTCCTAAAAGAGCCAGTGCTGTTGATTTTATGAATTTGAGTAATGTGGCGCAACAAAATAGTACTGGAAATCCTGCAGCATTTATTTATGCGCAAGCGCTAATAGATAAATATAAAACTACACCAGCAAACAATATGGATGTGATTGACAATGATTGGGTGAAATTGTTATTTGTCAATTCTGGTTTAATGCAAAACCATAATATATCAATTAATGCAGGTGGAGAAAAGCTAAGCATGTTTACTTCTATTTCATTGTTAGACCAAAAAGGAATCGTTCCTAATACAAGCTATAAGAAAATAGACATTAGAATGAATCCCGATTTGAAAGTAAATGACAAACTTAGTTTTCATGGTGTTTTAAATTACAACCAATACACCACCACCACACCTTCTACTAGTTCTGCAGAATTTATTATTAGAGAGGCCATAGGAATCATTCCAATTGGTGCTGCCAAATTTGGTCCTGATATGTATGGTAATGCAGGACAAAGTAATAACCGTAATCCACTTGCACAGGCAGAAGCCGGGGGAACAACTGAAGTTTTTAATAATTCTATTTTAAGCAAACTTGGCTTTAATTATAAGCCTATAAAAAATATAGATGTTGAAGCATTTTGGGCACGCGAATATTGGGTGCCTAATACTAAAACACAAGTAAAAAATGTAGGAATATACCAACCAAATGTTGGAACCAATTCTTATGATTATGTGGGTGTTTGGCCAGGTACAAATAGTTTGAGTGAATCTTATTCAACAAACACAAGAACTACTTATTTGGCACAGGCTACTTATTCTGGCTCTTATAAAAAACACAATTTAAAAGTGTTGGCAGGAACGCAAGCAGA
>JAPLEL010000136.1 GCA_026391415.1 Bacteroidota bacterium | reverse complement strand
GTTTCCTTTTTGTAAGAGCTAAGTATCCAAAGGACGCAGAAATATTAGACTAATCTTTAGTCAATTTATATCAAGAGCCATTTGTTTAAACACAAATGGCTCTTTTATTTTGTAGGCACTATTTAATAAGGAATGTAACGCCTTCAATTGCTAAATCTGTCTGTTTAAAATCAGCAGAAGTTTCTGTTAAAAAATCTGTTAGATCTTCGTATTTACTACTAAAATGTCCGATTAATAATTTACCAACATTCGCTTTTTTAGCAATAGCCGCAGCTTGATTAGTAGTTGAATGAAAGCGTTCTGCAGCGCGCAATTCCATGTCTTTTAAATAAGTGGTTTCGTGGTAAAGCAAATTAACTTTTTCTATTTTATCAATAATAGTTTCGTTATAAAGGGTATCAGCGCAAAATGCATAACTACGGCTAGGGCTATTTGCAAAAGTCACCCAATCATTTTTAATCAATGTGCCGTTTTTTCTTTGATAATCCTCACCATTTTTTAATTGGTTGTAAAATGCCGATGGGATTTCAAATTCCAAACATTTAGCAGGATCTATTTTTCTGGGCATTTTCTTTTCTTTAAAAATAAATCCCCAACAAGCAATTCTGTGCTGCGTGGCAAAACAAGACACGGTAAATTTTGGATGGTCTACAATAACCTTTTCAGTTTCAATCGCATGAAATTCCAGTTCAAATGGCAGGATAGTATTGGCAACACTCAATTGCAATTGAATAATATCTTTTAGTTGTGCTGGGCCATAAATAGTTAAGATTTGTTTGCGACCCAATAATCCCATGGTGGTAATTAGCCCAATTAAACCAAAATAATGGTCGCCGTGTAAATGTGAAATAAAAATATAGCCAATTTTACTCCGACGAATTTTGTACCGAGTTATTTGTGTTTGGGTTCCTTCACCACAGTCGATTAGAAATAATTGGTCGTTTAACGTAACCAATTGGGAGGTTGGATGCCGATTAAAGGCTGGAACTGCTGAATTATTTCCTAAAATAGTTACCCCAAACATGTAAATTGGTTTAATCTTGAAGCAGTAAAAATATTCATAATAAATAACATCTCTAAAAACTAACTAATTTCATGCCAAAGTGCCATATTAAATTAAATTGCTTCTAATCTCTAAAAATGGGCACTAAAAATTAGAATAATCTATAATTAATTCACTACTTTTGCAGCCGATAAAAATTAGAAGTAAATTTCCGGAGTCTTTTTAAAAATTTTGAGATGCCTTATTTAACAACAGAAAAGAGAGCAAGTATTTTTGCTGAATTTGGTGGAAAAGCCACTAACACTGGTTCAATTGAAGCACAAGTTGCTATTTTGACTGAACGTATTGTTCAGATTTCCAAGCACTTACAGTCTAACAAGAAAGATTTTTCCACCCAACGTGGATTAATGAAAATGGTAGGACAGCGTAAGCGTTTATTGAGCTACATGCAAAAGCACAACCTAACTGGTTACCGTGCCTTAATCGAGAAATTAGGTCTGAGAAAATAATTTTTCAATGATACTATAGGCTATTCCCAACTGACACATTTGATACGGTTGGGAATAGTCATTTGTATAAATACCTGTTTTCGAGCTAAAAATTCCTTTAACAAAGGCAATAAACCACCTGATTTATATTGGGTAAATTTTACTGCCGAATTACAAAAATAAACCATGTTATCACAACCAACTAGTGTAAAGTTTGACCTTGGCGGTGGCCGCGAAGTAACGCTTGGTACCGGAAAATTGGCCCGTCAGGCCGATGGAGCTGTTACTGTAAGCCAAGGCAATTGCGTAATACTGGCAACAGTCGTTGCCAACAAAGACCCTAAAGAAGGGCAAGATTTTTTCCCTTTAAGCGTAGATTACCAAGAGAAGTTTGCATCTGCAGGACGTATCCCAGGATCATTCTTTAAAAGAGAAGCGCGTTTAAACGATTACGAAATTTTAACGAGTCGTTTAATTGACCGTGCACTTCGCCCATTATTTCCAGAAGATTATTTGTGCGATGTGCAAGTTCTTGTGAGCTTGATATCTAGCGATAGCGAAATACTACCCGATTCATTGGCTTGTTTAGCCGCTTCAGCAGCACTTGCTGTATCTGATATTCCTGTTAAAGAAATTATCAGTGAAGTACGTATTGCCCGTGTAAACGGCGTATTTATAGTGAATCCTACTAGAACTGAATTAGCTGCTTCCGACCTAGAATTTTTAATTGCTGCTACCGAGAAAAACCTAATGATTGTGGAAGGTGAAGCAAAAGAATGTGCTGAAGCAGATTTAGTAAAAGCGCTGCAATTGGCGCATGATGCTATCCGTATTCAAATTAAAGCACAAGCAGATTTGCGTGCGCAATTAGGCATTACTGCTGTTCGTGACTACAAAAAACCACCGCAAGACGAAGCAGTTAATGAAAAAGTAATTGCATTCGCCAAGCAAAGAGTATATGATATTTCAAGAAAAGGATCTGCTAAAAACGAACGTTCCGACGCTTACGCTCAATTAAAAGACGAATTGATTGCTAGCTTAGGTACAGAAATTACAGACCTAGAAAAGAAATTGGCTAAAAAATATTACGAAGACCTTAAATGGGAAGTAGTTAGAAATATGATGCTGGACGACCGCATCCGTTTGGATGGTCGTCAACTCGATCAGGTGCGCGGCCTAGCCATGGAAACAGAACCCCTGCCTTCTCCACACGGATCTGCTTTATTTAC
>JAPLEL010000178.1 GCA_026391415.1 Bacteroidota bacterium | reverse complement strand
TTCGTGCAAAAGGAAAAGTAGAAATACGTGACGAAAAATGGCGCAATGAAAGTGTAGAAGAAAGACTCAAACATTCATTGGTAAATGGTATCACAGAATATATTGATGCCGACACCGAAGAAGCCCGTCAAAAATATCCAAAACCATTAGACGTTATTGAAGGACCACTCATGAATGGCATGAATGTGGTAGGTGATTTATTTGGTGCTGGAAAAATGTTTTTACCACAAGTAGTAAAGAGTGCACGCGTAATGAAAAAAAGTGTAGCCGTGCTTACTCCTTTTATTGAAGCTGAAAAAGAAGAAAGAAAACAAGCGCATTTAGCCGCTGGCACACTCAATGAAGAAGCAGCCGGTGCTGCTAAAATATTATTAGCTACAGTTAAAGGTGATGTACACGATATTGGAAAAAACATTGTAGGCGTTGTGCTAGGATGTAATGGATACGATATTATAGACTTAGGTGTAATGGTCCCTGCAGATAAAATATTAGAAGCAGCCATCAGAGAGAAAGTAGATATTATTGGGCTAAGCGGGCTAATCACGCCATCCCTCGACGAGATGGTACATATTGCCAAAGAAATGAAACGTAGAGGAATGAAGCAGCCATTATTGATTGGCGGTGCCACCACTTCTCGTATGCATACCGCAGTAAAAATTGCACCTGAATATGATTTAGGTATTGTGCATGTACTAGATGCTTCTAGAAGTGTAACTGTAGCAGGCTCTTTGTTAAGTAAAGATCAAAAAGACGATTTTCTATCTGGCATAAAAGCCGAATATCAAACACTCAAACAAAGTTTTGATAATAAAAAATCTACCAAAAATTACCTGCCTTACAGTGAAGCTAAAAAGAAAAAAACAGCCATTGACTGGAATAGTTTTTCACCAGTAGTACCAAGCTTTACAGGCACAAAAATTTTTGCAAATGTTGGTACGCAAACACTCCGACCATTTATTGATTGGAAGCCGTTTTTTATTGCTTGGGAATTGCATGGCAATTTTCCAGAAATATTAACAGATAGCGTTGTAGGAATAGAAGCCACTAAACTATATAATGACGCCAATGCAATGCTAGACAAAATTGAAGCAGAAAATTGGTTGCAAGCGAAAGGCAGTATTGGTTTTTGGCCAGCTACAAGTAAAGAAGATGATGTAACAGTTGCTACCAATAATGGAAAAATTGAACTGAATTTTTTACGTCAGCAAATTCAAAAAGCAGCTGATCAACCCAATTTGTCATTGGCAGATTTCATTGCGCCCGAAACGGCCAAACTCAATGACCATATTGGTGCATTTGCTGTAACCATTCATGGAATTGAAAAACATATTAAAGCATTTGAAGACAATCTAGACGACTATAATAAAATCATTTTACAAGCATTAGCAGATCGTTTTGCAGAAGCATTTGCAGAATACCTGCATTTAAAAGTTCGTAAAGAATTTTGGGGATATGCATCAAACGAAACATTGAGCAACGAAGAATTGATTAAGGAAAAATACCAAGGCATACGTCCTGCACCAGGTTATCCGGCTTGCCCAGACCATACCGAAAAATATAAATTATTTGATTTATTAAATGTTACTGAAACCATTGGTATTGAATTAACAGAGTCAATGGCCATGTATCCTGCATCATCGGTTTGTGGTTGGTATTTTGCCAATCCGCAGAGTCAATATTTTGGGATTGGAAAAATTGAACGCGATCAGTTAGTTGATTATGCCGAAAGAAAGAAAATGCCATTAACCGTTGCAGAACGTTGGCTGAGTCCAATACTAGACTAAGAATATTGGTTAATCTACCAACAAGAACTAATTTTGTAGCATAAATTATTGTACCATGAAAAAACTATTAAAAGTTTTATTAGTGTTTGTATTTGCGTTGCCTCTAATTGGCTTTTCGCAACAAAAAAAAGAAAGAAAAGGAGAATTTTATTTTTCTTGGGGATACAATAAGGAATGGTATACCAATTCAAACTTAAAAGTTAATCAGCCAGAACTTAATAATAATTACCAATTTAAATCAATTCGCTCACACGATCATCCAGGTTGGGACGAAGGATTATTGCAACTCGCATTAAGCATTCCACAATACAATTATCGATTTGGTTATTTCTTTAACAAGAAAAAAGGCTTGGCTTGGGAAATTAATTTCGACCATACCAAACACATTATTACAGATGGTCAATTAGCCAAAGTGGTAGGTACTTTAGGGGGCCGACAAGTAGATACACTCGTAAATTTCTCTGCAGCAAACGGCTTTGTTTATTTCTTAAATAATGGTGCTAATTTTTTACTATTCAATTTGGTAAAGCGCTGGAATTGGCAAGAAAGTAAATCCGGAAATTTTAAAATTGATTTTTTAGCAAAAGGCGGAATTGGCCCTGTAATACCACATGTAGAAAATACGTTGTTTGGAAAAGCAAACCAAGATGGATTTCAATTAGGCGGATGGAATATCGGTGCAGAGGCAGGTATACGTGCAACTGTGCGCAAAAAAGTCTATCTAGAATTTACTAATAAAATAGACTATGCACGTTACTCAAATTTAAAAGTGTACAAAGGGACTGCCAAACAAGCATTTGGCACTTACGAACTCATACTTAGTTTGGGTTACACGTTTCCAATGGGTAAAAGAGTTGAAAGTGGTTTATAATAGTCTTTCCCATCTAAATAAATAGGATCAATGGATGGAATCATTCGTTGTGTTTTTTCCATGCTAGCATTTTTCTATCTATCTTCAAATTACCAAAAAAATCGA
This sequence comes from Bacteroidota bacterium, assembly GCA_026391415.1. Classification (GTDB taxonomy): domain Bacteria; phylum Bacteroidota; class Bacteroidia; order Chitinophagales; family Chitinophagaceae; genus Sediminibacterium. The sequence goes on along the minus strand of JAPLEL010000178.1, from coordinate 3,296 downwards.
AGACACGTCAATACTTGTTTAAAATGAAGACCCTGTTTAACAAATGCTTGTTTATCTTCTTGTTGATGTTTCAGCTAACTACTGCAATTAGTCAACCGATTTTGGAGGCAGCCAATATTAGTTTTCATACTAATGCAAGTAAAACCTTGCGTTATTTAGAAAGTACGGCCATAAAATCTAGGTTCTTATTATCGATTGATTCTATGGCGAATAAATTTTTATCCTATAAAATTTCGTACCCAACAAACTTCAGTTTAAAAGAAAATTCTGTTGCGCCAAAAGGTGTCTATTCACTTTTAAATAACCCATTAGAATCATATTTAAACAAAAAGACTGCTGCCAAATTAAATAACAAAATTGAATCAGCTCTTAGCAATATTACGCCAAATGCCTACCTGTTCTTAGACATTATAGAATTACCATTAATGTATGCGCTAGATAATCAAGGTTGGGATTCTGCTTTTTTAAAACAATTAAATCAAAAAAATAATATTGCTTATTACCAATTTAATTTAAAAATTCAGGGTACTAATCAGCAGTTGTTAGTAGATAAAAAACTAGAACTTGTTTTATCAAGAAACAAACAAACAAGCGTTATAGGATTTAGTCATCCAGATATTAATTTGAGCGCCTCTAGCTTTTTAATCATGCTAGAAAGTGCCATAGCCATTTTGTTAGATAGCACGAAAGATACGGAGCTGTTGCAAATCACTGCACAGCCAGCAATTGTAGCAGATAATTTTATACAACCCAATATTAGAAATCAATTAAAAACACAAACGGTATTAAAGAATGGCATTATTCAATATCCAAGAAATGGAGAAACCCATTTTTTGCGATACCAAGAACCAAACTATACGCCAATTGTTTTAAAAGGAAAGAACCAAACAATTATAACTTCTCTGTTAAAAGAAGCCATTAAAGAGGAAAAAGGAAAAGAATATTTGTTCTTGAAAGAAGAGTTCAGAGATGTTTTGTCTGATAAAAATTATATTTTACAAACAGTTGCCAGTATTGCTAACCCTGCTATAATAGATGCAGCAGCTTTATTAGTGAACAAAAAAATAGGGCTGTCTTTTCAATTTATAAATGGCTTACACCATTATTTGTTTCAAGACAAAGACACCATAGCAAAATTTTCTATTGCTACTAATGTGGTAGATGTAAATAATAGAAAATTTTATCACCAATTGGCTATTCCTAATGATTCCATGACAATATCTGTTTCTACTATTGATAAAACCGTTAAGCAACAATATGCCTATAATTTATATGGCGAATTAAATAGCAAAACTTTCAAAATATTATACAGTGGCTTAAATGGAAATTTTGAAAGTATTCGAGAATTTTTTTTAAATAATAAATTGGTTTGTATTGCACAAGGCAACCTTTACCCAGAAGTTTTTACAGTACTAGATGCTAGCATTACTCCCCTGGTTTTAAATCAACTATTACTATTAGGATTTAGTAGTTTGTTTTAATACTACAATGCAATTGATTTGATTATTCAAGGTATATATACATAATAAAATAGGAACAAAGAGATAACAATGTACCTCCTTATTCCTACTTTTTTACTCAAACAATTATGCTTCTTTTTCTGCTGGCTTATTAGTACCCAACATTAATAAATCACTGGCTACTACTTCTGTTGCATAATGTTTTACACCTTGTTTATCGGTGTAATTTCGATTTACTAGTTTTCCTTCAATGGCCACTTCTTTACCCTTAATGAGGTATTTTTCTACAATATCGGCCAATTTACCCCAAGCAACTACTTGGTGCCACTGCGTTTCAGTAACTTTTTCTCCTTGGGCATTTTGATAACTTTCATTGGTGGCAACCGAAAATTGCGCTAATTTTTTACCAGATTCTGTTGTTTTAATTGCTGGTGCTTGACCTAAGTTACCAATCAATTGTACTTTGTTTTTCATTGCGTACATAGTCTTCTTTTTTTGCTATTTATTAATCAAATTGGTAATGAATTCCATTACACTTACACATCAAATATGTAAACTTAAAATGAAACGCATTGGAACCTAAATGTTTACTTACGATTTTAAGTGTTTGTAAACGATTGTATTTAATTAACTTTAATCTGCTACTAGTTTTTAACCTTTCACTAATAGAAAAATAAGCAGCACTAAAAATTATATTCCGTTTTGAAAATCGGTTGGGCGATAAATAAAATTTTATAAAGTCCAATTACATCCTACCATCATATTAAATCGTTTGCTGTTATAGCCAACTATTTCAAAATATTCTTGATTAGTGATATTTCTTAAATCAATAAATAGTTTTGCTTTTTTTGATGCTGCATATCCTACATAAAAATCAAGGGTGTTGTATGCTGGCATTTTTTCAGGACCTGCATCATACGTGCCTTTAACACGTGTGCCAACATATCTAATAGAAGGCATTATCGTTAGTGATTTTGTTGGTTGTAGATTTAAAACACTGCTCCAAGTAAAATTTGGTCGACGATATAAATTTTTAACTTTCACTGCATTGGTTTCGCCTTCTCCATCTACATAGGTGATGTTATTAACCCAAGAAGCGTTTTTACCAATAGCCACCGTACTTTCTAGCTCAACGCCATAATCGTGTTGTGCATCTCGATTAATGTATTTACTAGCATAAGTGGTTGGATTGGAATAGAAAATAATGAGGTCTTTAATATCTCTTTTAAATGCTGCAAATCGGAAATTAGATTTTTTATTCTTTGAAAATAGTTGCATACCTAATTCGTAATTAATACTCTGTTCTGGTTTCAGTAATTTATTGCCATACTCACTATACAATTGATATAAAGACGGTATTTTAAACGCCGTAGAAATATTTACAAATACTTTCGCTAAATCGGTTAAATGATAAGAAGGATTAAAAGTAAACGTGGTATTGTTTCCATAAATAGTATGGTGATTGTATCGAAATCCCGCTTCTACATCAAAGCCTCCAGCCCCAGTTAATAACAAAGAATTATATAACGATAAATTAGTGGCTTTTGCACTATCTCCAAGTGCTGTTTTATAAGGCCCATAAGCGCTAATGCTTAAATATTGTTGGTCTGTTTGTTGTGTAAGACTTTGTAAGCCACTAACTAGTGACCACTTTTTTGCTAGTGCAATATTTCCATACAATTCAGTAATAGCAGTATTTCCGTGGTAGGTGGCTTTTGAATATTTAGCAAATCCACCAATATTGGTACTATCATCGGTATACACCCTTTCTGCTTTAAGAAAAGTTTGTTGCAGGTGTATTTGTATTTGATATTCAATTTTGCAAAAAAAAAATAT
>JAPLEL010000023.1:2989-27193 GCA_026391415.1 Bacteroidota bacterium | reverse complement strand
TAAAATAACAATTGCAACACTTGGTACTAACAAACTAATAATTTGTACGAAAATAAGGGGATGTTTACATAATGCCATAGAAATCGTAGCTTAGCAACGAATTTATCATTATGCATTTCTTACAGCTTAATCTTGATTTTCTCGATCATCCTTGTTGCTGATACTTCTTTTACGTTAGAAGGATTGGCGAAAAATAGTCAAATACACTTGACCTTTTAGGTAGTTTTTTGATGGCCATTTCTTGCAATAATTAATTTTTATTTTAATTGAACTTTCATGAACCACTCTGCATTGTCTGAGCGCGCTGCTGCATACTTAGCTACCGAAGACCAATTTGGCGCACACAATTACCATCCATTACCTGTTGTTTTAGAAAGAGGCGAAGGCGTTTTTTTATACGATGTTGATGGCAAAAAATACTATGATTTTTTAAGTGGCTATTCGGCTGTAAACCAAGGGCACTGTCATCCTACTATAATTGCCGCGCTGGTAAAACAAGCACAGCAATTAACCCTTACTTCTAGGGCTTTTCATAATAATTTACTAGGCGAATATTCGAAATTTATTACCGAGTATTTTGGGTATGATAAAGTGTTACCAATGAACACTGGAGTTGAAGGCGGTGAAACGGCTATTAAATTGGCAAGACGTTGGGCCTACACCAAAAAAAATGTACCCGAAAATCAAGCCAAAATAATTTTTGCAGAAGGCAATTTTTGGGGACGCACATTGGCTGCTATTTCATCGTCAACGGATCCTAGTAGTTACAAAGGTTTTGGTCCGTTTATGCCAGGATTTGAATTGGTTCCATACAACGATTTAATTGCATTAGAAAAAGCCTTACAAGACAGCAATGTAGCCGCTTTTATGGTTGAGCCAATACAAGGTGAAGCGGGTGTTGTACTACCCAATGAAGGCTATTTATCAGGCGTTAGAGCACTTTGCAACCAATACAATGTTTTGTTGATTGCCGATGAAATTCAAACAGGACTCGCACGCACTGGTAAAATGTTGGCTTGCGATTACGAAGGTGTTCGGCCCGATATTTTAATTTTAGGAAAAGCCCTTAGTGGTGGTACCTTACCCGTCTCTGCAGTGTTAGCAGATAATCATATTATGATGAATATTCATCCAGGTGAACATGGTTCTACTTATGGCGGAAATCCTTTGGCTTGTGCTGTTGCAATGGCTTCTTTACAAGTTTTGAAAGATGAAAATATGGCAGAAAATGCAACTATTATGGGTGAATTATTGCGCAGCGAATTAGCCAAACTCAATTCGCCATTAATTACCACCATTCGCGGGAAAGGCTTATTGAATGCCATTGTTATTCAACATAAAAATCCAGATGCTTCTTGGGATCTTTGTTTGGCTTTAAAAGAAAATGGATTATTAGCCAAGCCAACGCATGGCGATAAAATTCGTTTCGCTCCACCATTAATCATTACTAAAACACAAATTCTAGAATCGGTAGATATTATCCATCGCTCCTTACTTAGCATTGGATAATTGATTGAAGTTTGCGGATTTATTTCTTTAAATCTAATTTAGGAAATAGACTCGCAACCAATAAAATAGCAGAAACAATCAATAATAAATAAAGCCCAATTTGCTTTTCGGGACATTCACCTGCGCGGCACATTGAAAAAATTAAAAAGTTTTTAAAAGCCCAAGATAAGTTGATAGCTCCAAGAAACATATTGAGCCTTTTTGCCCAAACCCTGGGTACTAAAAAGCAAACCCCCATCCAAAGTGCTAAAAATCCATGCGATTTTACTTGGCTTCCAAAATTGAGTTCAGGGCTGCCTTTGCCATTTATCCCACTTAAATAAATCTGTAACGAAGGCACATATACCCAAGGCATAAAACAAATGAAAATCAAGGCTAATGCGGCTAATAAACCAATTATTTGGGTATATTTCATACAGTTGACTATTAAAATTTAGATAGGGCAAAAAAATAAGGACTACAGCAATGTAATCCTTATTTAGGAGGTCTCGAGCGGATTCGAACCGCTGTGGAAGCTTTTGCAGAGCTCTGCCTAGCCACTCGGCCACAAGACCATTTCTTACTTTTAAAGGGTAAAACTACCTGCTTTTTCTAGTAAACGACTGCGAAAATATAGCAAACAAAGGAAAATTAAAATTCTAAATCTTAAAACCCGAAATTTGTTCTTTAATTTAACTACATGAACCGGATTGCAGAAAGTGAATTAATTATCAATAACCGTGGCGCAGTGTACCATTTAAACCTTCGCCCCGAGGAATTGGCTACTACCATTATTACAGTGGGTGACCCAGACCGCGTTGCGGCAGTAAGTAAGCATTTCGACCATATAGAGAGCCAGTTTCAGCACCGTGAGTTTATAACCCATACAGGAACAATTGGATCAAAAAGATTGTCTGTTGTTTCTACCGGTATTGGTACTGATAATATTGATATTGTATTTAATGAACTCGATGCATTGGTGAATATTGATTTTGAAAGCAGAACTATTAAACCAACCTTAACGCCTTTAACAATTATTCGTTTTGGCACATCAGGCTCATTACAGGCAGATATTCCTGTAGATAGTTTCGTTGCAAGTACGCATGGGTTAGGCATAGACAATTTGCTAAATTTTTATAGACAAAAAAATAATGAAGAAGAAAATTATTTATTACGTGAATTTGTTGCACACACACAATTAGACAATAAACATGCTTCACCCTATATTGCTGCAGCTAGCACTAGTATTTTAAAACATTTTGTAACCGGATTTTACCAAGGAATAACAGTTACCTCTCCAGGATTTTATGGCCCTCAGGGAAGGGTGCTTCGTTTAGGGTTATCTAACCCTGATTTGATAGAACGATTTACTGGTTTTAGATATGGCAATCATCGTATTACCAATTTTGAAATGGAAACGAGTGCTATGTATGGTTTAGGAAGATTATTAGGTCATAATAGTTTAAGTTTGAGTGCTATTGTTGCCAACAGAATCACCAAAGAATTTAGTAAAGATGGCAATGCTGCAGTAGAGAATTTAATTACCAAAGCACTAGCAACAATTGTAGAAAATAATATTTAAGGCAAGCATATGACACTTGATTTTTTTAAATACCAAGGAACAGGAAATGACTTTGTTATCATGGATAACCGGTCAGGAAATATTGATTTAACTGATGCACAAGTAAAGCATATTTGCAACAGACGTTTTGGTATTGGCGCCGACGGACTCATGTTATTGAATAGTTTGGAAGGATATGATTTTGAAATGAAATATTATAATTCCGATGGCAAACAAAGTAGCATGTGTGGCAATGGCGGTAGGTGTTTGGTTCAATTTGCAAAAGACCAAGGCCTACATCAAAATAGCTTTAGATTTTTAGCGGTTGATGGCGAACACCTAGCAGAAATAGGCGAACACGGATGGGTTCATTTAAAAATGCTAGACGTTGACAACATTGAAAACTATCATGGCGATGCGGTATTAAATACAGGCTCTCCCCATTTTGTAAAACACGTAGAACATTTAATGGACACCAATGTATTTGAACAAGGCCAAGAAATACGTTATAGCAAGCATTTTCAAGAAAAAGGCATTAATGTAAACTTTGTAGAAACGACCGATAATAAAATTATTGTTCGAACCTACGAGAGAGGTGTAGAAGACGAAACCTTTAGTTGTGGCACCGGCGTTACAGCAGCTGCATTGGTGTTTGCACACAACGACAATGGTTTTAATAGAATTGAGGTACAAACAAAAGGAGGACACCTAGCAGTTGAGTTTGATAAAAATGGCGAAGAAAATTTTTCAAATATTTGGCTTTGTGGTCCTGCTGAATTTGTATTTAAAGGAGTAATAACTATTTAAAGGATTTTAATTAAACAATACCAATGGCACTTTTTAATGTTCGGGTTTATGGAATTATGTTTGATGAGCAACATCGATTATTAGTTGCCGATGAATTTATTCGGGGTAATTTTTTTACAAAACTACCAGGTGGTGGACTAGAAATTGGAGAAGGAACTAGAGACTGTTTAAAACGCGAATTCCTAGAAGAAACAGGTTTAGACGTAACCATTGGAGAGCATATTTACACCACCGATTTTTTTCAAATATCTGCCTTCAATAATATAGACCAAATCATTTCCATCTACTATGCAGTAACAGCAAATGGGCCTATTAATTTAGAAACAAAAACCATTCCTTTTGATTTTAAACCCAATCAAATTGCCGACAATACCAAAACAGCAGAAGCATTTCGTTGGATTCATTGGAATGATCTAACAGAAAATGACATGTCATTACCAATAGACAAAGTGGTAATTCAATTACTCAAAACAAAAGCAAAATCAAACGATAAGAAGCACAACTCCTTGTAATTAGATTTGTTTATTTTGGAGTAGTAGTAGTAAAGATTTATTATTCCTTACCCATGGCTGCTAATTTCATTTTTGTAGCCGTATCGTGCCCTAAATAGTTTTCAATCCATTTTTCAATGATATAAATTAAGGGTGTTAATACAATGGCAACGGTAAATTTATAGGTATAGTTTACTAAGCAAATTGCCAACACCAATTGCCAGCTCCAATTATTGCCAATTTTAAACGCAATAAATAAAACCACAAAACTATCAATTAGCTGAGATACAACTGTAGAGCCAGTTGCACGCAACCAAACCCATTTTTCGCCGGTTATTTTTTTAATTTTATGAAAAACCGTTACATCTACAATTTGGCTAACCAAAAATGCGGTTATGCTTCCTAAAATAATCCACATACCTTGTCCAAAAATACCACCAAAAGCCACTTGCATATCTACTATTCCAGCATTGGTTTTAGAACCAATCCAAAAGTCTGCAGGAGGAATTTCCATAGCAAAATAAAACATAATAAATGCATAAGAAATTAATGCAATGGCAATAAAACTAATACGCCTAACCGCTTTTGGGCCATAATATTCATTCACAATATCTGTGATAATAAATTCTAATGGCCAAAGTAAAACCCCGCAGGTTAAATTAAAGGATAAACCAGTCTGTCCAAATAAACTAAAGTTAGAGGCAGGAACTCCAAATAATTTTTCTAACGAAAATATCTTTCCACCAATACATTCTGCAATTAAGGCATTGGCCACAAAAAAAGCCGCAATACTAATAAAGAGTTTAGTGGGTTTGTCTTTTAAAATAGAATGTATCATTAGGCTAATATAAAATGAACGAAAAATTGAATAAATAAAAATAAAAGATTGGTTACGGCTAACCAAACAGATATTTGATTAGATTGCTTTTTAAGTAACAAAACGCCCCACCAAATGTTCGCTGAAAGATTCAGAAAAGGAGACAAAAACCAACCTATTACAATAATTAGACCTTCTAGGTCTTGACTAGGTATAATATCATGGGTTCTTTGCATTATAAAGCATACAATAAATAAAATATTGCTAATTAAAGTAAGGCGTTGTACAAATAAAAGCTTGCGCATAAAAAATTTGATTCAAAATAGCATTAATTTGCCAATAGCTAAAAATGAAAGTATGAAAAAAACGGCAGTATTAGCTTTGATATCCTACCGTGTTTTACCAGCACTGATGGGTGGCCAGAAATGTATTGCCTCATTTTATGACGCTTTATCTAATGAAACAAATGTTACGCTAGCGGTTGCAAAAGAAAATGACACCGCATTAGGCAATAACAAAATAGATATTCAAAACTTTTTGTACAACCATTGGGTTGGAATATCAAACCTCCGCTTTATATACCGCTTGGTTAAAATTATAAAAACAAAAGAAATTGATACCATTATTATTGAACACTCTTATTTTGGTTGGCTAGGATTGATTTTAAGCAAATTTACAAAAACCAATCTGGTTTTGCGTTTGCATAATATTGAATCATTTCGTTTTAGAGATATGCAAAAAAACTGGTGGTGGATCTATCAATTCTACGAAAAATGGGTATGCCAAAAAGCCCAATACTTATGGTTTTCCTCTCCTTCAGACCAAGCTTGGATGATTGAAAAATGGGGAATTCAAGCCTCAAAATGCACCACTATCTTATTTGGAATAAATAATACGGAAGCCCCTAGTAATGCTGAACGGAAGGCTTGTAAAAAAATATTGCAAAACAAGCACCTACTAAATGACGAAACCAAACTTTTTTTATTTAATGGAACACTTGATTATTTACCCAATACCGACGCTATCCGTATTATCATATCTGAAATTTTACCACGACTAGATAAAACAGATTTAAATTATCGAATTTTTATTTGTGGTAATAGAATTACAGATCGTTGGAAAAAAGTACTTGTTCAATATCCTCAAATAATCTATGAAGGATTTGTGCCAGACATCAACCTCTATTTTAAAGGAACAGATTGCTTTATAAATCCTGTAACCCTAGGCAATGGTGTAAAAACAAAACTGGTTGAAGCGCTATCCAATAACCAAGATATTATTTCTGCTTCAACAGGGGCTAAAGGCATTGATACCAAATATGCGGGAAAAAAGATTCAGTTAGTTGCCGATTATGACTGGCAGCATTTTGCACAAGCCATGTATGATTATAAAAATAAATTGACCAATAAGACCCCTGTTATTTTTTTTACTGATTTTAATTGGAACAACATCGTACATAAAGCAATGGAATCCATTAATTAATAACATTTTATCCAATAATCCAATTGCCATATAACCTATTTTTTTTGTAGTTTTATTCTTATAAATAATTAAACATGTTGAAGTCGTATTTTAAGTCTGCTTTACCACACCTTATTGCAATTGTTATTTTTGCATTAGTAGCCATCATTTATTGCAGGCCTGCTTTGGAGGGAAAGGTGTTACAACAATCAGATGTAACACAATGGAAAGGTATGGCACAAGATGCTTTAGAATACAAAGCAAAATATGGGCATACGCCTCTTTGGACTAAGAATATGTTTGGAGGTATGCCTACTTATCAAATTACGGGTATTCCTGCAAACGATTATACCATTGGTACATTAGATTTAATTATGACACTAAGGCTGCCAGAGCCAATTGGCTTATTCTTTTTAGCCAGCCTTTGTTTTTACTTTTTAGCGCAAGTGTTAGGATTCAATTCCATCATTAGTATTATTGGCGCCTTGGGCTATAGTTATGCAACGTATAACCCAATTATCATTTCGGTTGGGCATATGACCAAGATGCACGCAATAGGTTATTTGCCTTTTTTTATTGGATCAATATTATTACTATTTAAAAGGAAATATTTATTGGGCGCAACATTAGTGGCCATATCAACCGCTTTATTTGTTCAAGCCAATCACTTACAAATAACCTACTACGGAATTATTATTGTGTTTTTCATGTCGGTCTATTTTTTAATTCAGTGGATTAAAGCAAAAGCGTATAAACATATTCTTACAACATTTGGATTGGCTTTGGTAGCAGGCGCATTAGGCATTGCAGTAAATGCACCTATGCTTATCAGTACTTATGAATATGGTAAAGAATCTATTCGCGGAGGTAGTGTACTTACTACAAAAGACAGTAAAACAACAGCTACCGGACTTAATAAAGACTATGCATTAAGTTATAGTATTTTTAAATCGGAAGCATTGGTATTAATGTTTCCAAATATTTACGGAGGTTCAAGTGATCCTAATGTAATTGAACCAGAAAAATCAAAAGCAATAGAAGTTTTGCAACAAATGCAACCACAAGTTGCGCAACAATTACAATCTTATATTCAATTTTATTGGGGAGGAATTGGCTTTACTTCAGGCCCCCCTTATATGGGTCTAATCATTTGTTTGTTTGCCATTATGGGATTCTCTGTTTCTTCCAACCAGCACAGGTGGTGGATTGCAGCTGCAGTAGGTTTTTCATTCCTATTAGCATGGGGTTCCTTTTTTGAATCCTTTAATGTTTTCATGCTAAACCATTTACCGCTTTATAATAAATTCAGAGCACCTAGTATGATTTTAATTATTCCTACTTTATTATTAGGAATAATGTCTTTGTATGGAATGGCAGCTATTACATCCGAAAAAAGCTTAAAGGATGTATTTGAAAAGTATAAGCCAAGTTTTATAGTATTAGCGTTTATTCTTTTAAGTGTAATGACGATCTATTTTACAAGTGATTTTAGAAGTGATAATGAAAAGCGTTTAATTACACAAATCGCTCAAATTCCAGATGCTAATCAAAAAGCAGCATTTGAAGCACCTGTTAATGATTTAGTTAAAGCAATAGCAATAGATAGAAAAGGTTTTATAGAGAGTGATATATTGAAACTATTTGTATTTCTAATATTAATTATTGCTTTGTTGGTATTGTCTTTTAAAAAAATCATCAACCAAACAGTTCTTTTAGTAGGAATTGGGCTATTAAGCATGATTGATTTATTTCAAGTGAATGTAAAATATTTAAAACCAGATAACTTTCTAGAAGCAACCGAAAATGAAAATGCATTTGCTTTAACACCTATTGATATTGCTTTGAAAAAAGACACAAGCGATTATAGGGTTTTAGATACTAGATATGGTATTCAGAATGCCTTCAATGGCGGTGCATTAATAGCCTATCACCACAAAACAGTGGGTGGATATAACCCAGCCAAATTAAGTATTTATCAAGACTTGATAGAGAACCAATGGTATCAATTTCCAAATTGTATGCCTACTATAAATATGTTAAATACTAAATATGTTATTTCTGGAAACATAGCAAATGACACCATTCCAAATAAAGGCGCGTTGGGTAGTGCCTGGTTTGTAAAAGGAATTCAGGTTGAAAAAAATGCAGCAGCAGTTATGAAAAGCTTAAGCAATTTTAATCCTAAGGATACCGCTATTGTTGAAGAAAAAGATCAAATTGCTGATTTAAATAATTTACAATTTGATAGTACTGCTAGCATTAGTTTGGTTGAAAATAAGAATGACGAAGTGTTATATAAAAGCAATGCTAGCAAAAAACAGTTTGCCGTATTTAGTGAGGTTTATTATCGTTTAGGATGGAAAGCTTTTGTAGACGATAAAGAAACGCCTATAGTTAAAGCCAACTATGTACTTAGGGGAATAGTAGTTAATCCTGGCAAACATAATATTCGTTTTGAGTTTACACCAAGTTCCATCAGTACTGCTAAAAAAGCTTCTTCAATTGCCTCGTTTTTAATATGGGGATTGTTAATTGGCATGGCGGTATTTGCAGTAAAAAATAGTCCTTTAATAAAAGCTAGCAAATAATAATACAATGCAATTAAGTATTATTATTTGTAGTTATAACAGAGCCGATTATATAGGTCAGGCACTAACTAGCCTGTATGAGCAATCGGTGGGTCTGAATAATTTCGAAGCAATAATAGTTGATAATAATTCTACTGATAGTACTACTGATGTGTATACAAAATGGCGTTTAGAACATCCTAATGGCCAATTTACTTATGCAACAGAAACCAATCAGGGCGCATCTTTTGCAAGAAATAAAGGAGCAGTATTGGCTAAAGGCAATTGGTTTTGTTTTATGGATGACGATGCTGTTGCTACACCAAATTTTGTAGAAAACATTCTAGCGCATATTAAGCTACATCCTAGTATTGTTGGGTTTGGCGGTAGAATTATACCAAAATATATTCCCACAGAGCCCAAATGGATGAGTTACTATGTTTCTTCTTTAGTAGGAAATTTCGATTATGCCCCAATAGCCAAAGCGTTTGAAAAAGGTAAATACCCGCTAGAATCTAACATGATTGTTAGCAAAGAAATCTTTGAAACAATTGCGGGTTTTAATACTGCATTACCTGGTGTAGTTGGCACGCTTCGAATTGGTGGAGAGGGCAAAGAATTGTTTTATAAAATACTATCCTTAGGCCATACTATTTATTACGATCCTTCCATTGTGGTATACCATGTGGTAGAAGTAAAAAAACTAACCGCAGAATACCTGTATCGAGTGGCTAGTGGTATTGGCAGAGGAGAAAGAACGCGAACAAAAAACATTTCGCAAAAAGCATATTTTGAAAAAATTGCTGAGTATATTTTTAAACTGAGTGCTGCTATTATATTAGCAATTAAGTATGCATTACAATTCACTCCCGCAAAATCTTGGCCCATTATTCAATTTAGAATTGACGCATTAAAAGGGCTGTTGAACTATTAGCTTAAATACATTTATAAAAATGTTCTTTATTGGCAATGATGGTGAAAATTAGTTTCCAAACTTCTAACACATTTCTAAATAACCTAGCAATATTTGCAAATTCCGAAAATGGATTCTTTAATTGCACTAAGTGTTTGAAAAAACTAACGATTAAAGCAAAAGGTATTGCCCAAGTATAATTTAGCAATTGAAACAAAAACCAAAATATTCCATATTGTTTTCTAATTCTTACATGATTAGACAGTATTAATTGTCTGGCTTTTTTATCGTATAAATTAGTATAACTATTATCTAGTGCATCGGTTGCATCCTTTATAGTCTCTCCTATTAAATGAATTATTTTAATATCACCATAAATACAAATGGTTCCCAATTTTCTTAACCGACTACACCATTCAACTTCTTCTCCATATAAAAAAAAGTCTTCGTCCATCATTCCTACGTTTTGAATGGCTGATTTTTTAACCATTAAAAAAGCGCCACTAATCCAGTCTAAATTTTGTTCGGCAGTAGCAGTAATAATAGCAGGTTTTTCTGTTTTTAAAACCCCTGCTAATTGTTTAAGTAAATCTCCCCAATAAGGCAATGGCAAAAGGTGGTTAATCCCTCCATTCATAAAATAACTACCCGAGAATTGTGGTGATAAATTTTTGTGTACTAACTGAACGCCACAAGCCACATGACTAGAAGCTTTAAAGCGTTTTAAGCATGCTTCAATTGATCCTGGCAACAACAAGGTATCGGGATTTAACAATAGAACAACCTCCCCTAGTGCTAGTCGCATGCCTGCATTATTGGCACGTGCAAAACCTGCGTTATAACCCATATGTATCCACTTAATAAAAGGAAATAAAGTGGTTAAATAGGATTTGCTATCATCATCCGAACAATTGTCAATTACAATCCATTCTACTTGTTGGTTAGCCAACAATGCTGCATCTGCAGAATGTAGACAGTCACTAATAAAGCGACTAGATTTATAATTTACAATAAGAATGGATAATTGCATGAATGTACTACTTGATTAAATAAGCATTATGAAGATAAGGATAATAACAAATACTATGGTTGCAGCCAGATTTTAATAAAGAATTTAGTCCTTTATTAAATGAAAAAAAATACCCAGCTAATTACGAGGCCTAACCAAATAATTATACGTCATAAGCATTTTAGAAACTACTCCTATTTTTAAAATAGATAATGAAAAATGCGTTTGAAATGCAAGCATTTTTTTTATGACTGGCAATATATCCAATTCATTAACACCCATTTGAATAAGCGCTTGAATACTTCGAATTTTATAATTACGTAATAAGCGCCAATAATAATCGAATATTAAAATATCAGAGAAAGCATTGTTGCCCATTTTAGTTGCAAAATGTATATTCTCACGCACAATCACGTCTTCATTATTTCTGCAATAAACAGTGGTTTGGTCTTCGTGCAAACCAATGCTTACCAAGTGTTGATCTAGATATATATAACGGTATCCTTTATTTAATAATTGTACATAATAATCTACATCAACCAACCAAATATATTTTTCTTCATAACGTATATCTGTACCCGCTTTCAACATCACATTACTTGGAGGACCAATTACATTTGCCCTCAAAATATGATTCGGCTTTTGGCTCATGTCTTTTAGCAAAGAAGGTATTGCTTGTAAAGTAATTATTTCGCCATCGGGCTGAATGGCTGTATTTCTACAAAAAACAAAATCAATTTCTTTATTATTTAAAAAAGTATCCAAATAAATTTGTAGAGCATCGGCACTATTAAACCAATCATCTTGGTGCATTAGCATATAGTAATCGCCAGACGCTTTATTGATAGCATTGTTCCAATTAGCGGGGCTTTTAAGAGCCGGAGAATTGTGGTAATAGTGAATGTTCAATTCCGAAGTATAAGAATTTATTGCTACATTCATATCCTGATTAGGAGAGTCGTCTGAAATGATTATTTCAACAGCTTTATAAGTTTGTTTCTGTATAGATTGGATACATCGCAATACATATTCAGGCTTTTTATAGGCAGGAATACAAATAGAAATCAGCGGCAAATTCATTAACTATTACTTTTTTATGAAATTGATTACAAATATACTGAATGGCATTGCAAAAAGAATACTAATTAAAAAGCCCATTCAACGCTTTAAAAATATCCCTTGGCTTACAGAGCGGATACTTAAAAATGAAGAAGACGCTTCTATAAAAACCCGCAATTTCAGCAATTTCAAGCTCTCTTATATTCGACCATACGAAGTAGTTAAAACATATAAAGAAATTTTTAATAGCGAGATTTATAGGTTTGATTGCAAAACAACAACCCCTATTATTCTAGATTGTGGCGCTAATATTGGCATGAGTTGCATTTATTTTAAATCGATCTATCCAAACGCAACAATCATAGCATTTGAACCAGACGAACATTTAATTGAGGTTTTGAATAAAAATATCACTCAAAATAATTACAGCAATATTACGCTACACCAAGCAGCAGTTTGGATTGAAGACGGATTTATTTCATTTGATAGTAAAGGTTCTGAAGCAAGTCATATTGATAATTCTGGAAGCGGAACAAATTTGGTTAAAACAATTAAACTTTCTAATGTATTACAAGCATACGATACCATTGATTTTTTAAAAATGGATATTGAAGGTGCAGAATTTGAAGTAGTGAAAGACTGTGCACCCTATTTAAATAAAGTGACTAATTTCTTTTTAGAATACCACGGAAAAGCTAGCGATACCAATAAATTACAAATACTTTTAAACATATTGGAGCAAGCAAATTTTAAAGTATATATTAAGAATGCAGCTGATTCACTAAAAAGTCCTTTTGTTCAAAAAACAACTGGCGAAATGTATGATGTGCAATTAAACATCTTTTGTTATAAATAATAATAACCATAATGAATCCATTAATTAGTGTTGTTATTCCGTGTTTTAATGATGGGATATACTTAAATGAAACCATAGAAAAGTTGTCATTACAAACCTATCAAAACATTGAAATAATTATTGTAAATGATGGGTCTACCGATAAGCATACATTAGATGTTTTAGAAGCACTTTCTACACATCAAAATATTCGGGTATTACACAAAGATAATGGACGCATGTCATCTGCTAGAAATTATGGTGTGAAGCATGCAAATGGAACAATTATAGCAGCACTTGATGCAGATGATTATTTTGCCCCAAGTTTTTTTGAAAAAGCATTACAAGTGCTAGAAAAAGAGCCTAGTACTGGAGTTGTTACTAGTTATATTAAATACTTTGGCGAAAGAAAAGGCAATGCAAAACCAAGGGGTGGTAATGCTTTTAATTTCTTGTTTTCAAGCCAATGTCCGGCATGTGCCATTGTAAGAAAAGAGGTTTGGGATAGTGTTGGCGGCTACGACGAAAATATGAAAAATGGCTACGAAGATTGGGAATTCTATATTAGGGTTACGCAACAAAAATGGCAGGTGCATGTAATTGCAGAATATTTGCTTTTTTACAGACAAACAAAAAAATCTACCCATAATAATTATACCATTCCAAACAGGCAGGCTTTAATTGACTATATTTTAGACAAACACAAAGACTGGTATGTGAACTGCCTTAAAGAACTTGTAATGAACAAACAGGTATTGTATACTGAATCTAGAATTTCCTTTCAGGATATCTGGAAAATGCTAAAAAATAGACTGCTAAAAAAGTACAAGTAGTTTTTAGTAGGGATGCTAAAGCCTAACCCTACTCTTATTTACAATATATTTGCGCTATGGGCATTATTCAAAAACAAAGTATTCAATCTTCACTTTTTATAATACTCGGTTTTTTAATTGGCGCCATCAATCTATTAATTCTTTTTCCTTTATTTTTTACCAAAAATGATATGGGGCTAGTACGCGCCCTGATTGATACAGGTGCCACACTATCTGTTTTTTGCACTTTAGGAACCTTACCCGTAGTTTATAAATTTTATCCATTTTACAACCAATACCTCGGTGCAAGAAAAAACGATTTGCCGCTCATTACTTTTCTAGTAAATATGACTGGGTTTGCTATTTTGCTAGTATTAGGATGGCAGCAAAAAGATTTTATTATTCGCAAATTGGGTAAGTCTCCAAGTTTTGCAGCACATTTTTCTTATGTATATCCTTATACTTTTTTCTTGTTGTTATTTATTTGGTTAGAAGCATTTGCATGGGGTTTAAGGAAAGGCGTTTATACAAATTTTTTGCGCGAGACTGCCATTAGAATCATCACTACTTTCTTAATTTTAGCATACGGATTAAAATGGATTAGCCTCACTAATTTCATTGCATTATATAGTGGGGTTTATTTAATTCCAACATTGTTATTGTTGTACTCATTAATTAAATCTAAGCAATGGTACCTATATCGTTTTCAACTTAGCAGTGTTACCAAACGACTAAGCAAACGCATGATTAATTTTGCGCTATTTGTATTTGCTGGTCAGTTTTTTAATATGTTAGCCCGCACCAATGATACTTTTTTAATTTTTGGTTTGAGGGGTTTGAGTGATACTGGGATTTTTGCTATTGCTACTTATGTTTCTGCTATTCTAGAAATCCCACAACGTAGTTTAACCTCAATCAGCATACCTATTTTAGCCGTTTCTTGGAAAAACAAAGACTTTGCCAACATCAAACATATTTACCACAAAAGCGTGTCGAATTTATTGGCCATTGGATTGTTTTGCTTTGGACTAATTTGGCTAAATATTGAAAACTTAGTGTCTTTTTTAAATTGGGTTAGCCATAAAGAATCTGGTGGCTATGACGCTTTAACCAATTTGATTTTTATTTTAGGACTAGCCAAACTCATTGATCTAGCAACAGGTGTAAATGGGCAAATAATAGGTACTTCTAATTATTGGCGGTTCGATTTTTTAACCAATGTTTTTTACATAATTTTATCATTGCCTTTAAACTATGTGCTGATAAAAAATTATGGATTAGAAGGGCTTGCCTTTTCTAATTTATTCGCGCTGATTATTTATAACTCAATGCGATTTGGATTTCTTTATAAAAAATTCAACCTGCAACCTTATACACTAAAACATGCTTTATTTTTAGTGCTAAGTTTAGCACTAATGGCTTCCATTCATTTTGGATTGCATTTAGATAATATTTTTTGGAACCTATTTATTAGATCTGGGTTATATATTATTTGTTTTGCTGGCATGACTATTTGGATTAATCCTGCACCAGATATTTTAGAACTAGTGAAAAAAGTATTGACAGTTAAGATTCCTGGCTTATTTAAGCAAACTCAAAAATAATTCAAGCCCTTTTCTTTTTTCAGCATCTAAAGTATAACTGATATTTTCAGTATAATATTTGTTTAAATCATAGGCAGCAAAAGGGTTTTCGGCAACCACTGCTGCAATATGTTTTAAGCCATATCCATTGGCCATATTAAATGCGTCTTCAAAATCTTCTCCTAAATTTTTATTGGATACCCAGGCTGCAAACACAAAAGGTAGGCCTTAATAATTCTTCCAAGCCTCGGCTAAATCATAAATATATGTTGCATGTAAGCGATGTTCTAGTGCTCTATCTCCTATAACCACCCCTGCAACCGTACCTTTTATGGCAGTCGTAAAATCTTCGGTTGTTTCAATAAATGTTACCTGCTTATTCCAGTACTTTTCTAACAATATTTTGGCAAGATTTACACTAGTTCGGCTTTGATAATCTAATAAAACCGTAGTAATCTCTTCCATGGGTACATCACTAAATATGGCCACGGAAGCCACTTCGCCATTTGACCCAATACAGTAATTCGATACAATTTGAGGTGCTTTAAGCTGTGGAATGACCGCTACAGGCACCAAACCCATATCAATGGTGTCTTCTAAAAGCATTTTTGCAATATTTGAAGGATATGCTTCTATCAATTCTACCCTTTCCATTAGCCCAGAACGGCTTATTCCGTATAATAATGGCTTAGTATTTAAATAACTTACTACCCCAATGCGTATTCTCTTGATCAATTCGGTTAATTTTGTATGCAAAGAAACGGATTATTGCTCAACCTAAACAATCGCATGGAACTCAACAACCTTACCGCTATCTCTCCTATTGACGGTCGCTACCGCAAACAAGTAAGTCATTTAGACGAATATTTTTCGGAATATGCCCTTATTAAATACCGTGTTTTAGTAGAAATCGACTACTTCTTTTTCTTGGCTGATAAACGCTTTTTTAAACTTCCCCTAAAAGGAAGAAATGCATTGAAAAAAACAGCCGATGAATTTAGTATTGCAGATGCGCAACAAATTAAACAAATTGAAGCCACCACCAACCACGATGTAAAAGCGGTGGAATATTTTTTAAAAGAACAATTAGACAAAGCCAATTTATCTGAACTAAAAGAATGGATTCATTTTGGATTAACGTCGCAAGATATTAATAACACTGCTATTCCATTGAGTTGGAAGCATTGTATGGAATACGAATACTTACCTAATTTAATTAACCTACAAAATCATTTACAAAAACTAGCACGCAATTGGAAATCTGTATCGCTATTAGCTAGAACACATGGGCAAACTGCATCCCCCACTAGTTTAGGTAAAGAAATTATGGTATTTGTAGAAAGAATAAGTAATCAAATCTCTTTGTTTTCTCATATCCCTTATGCAGCAAAATTTGGCGGTGCCACAGGTAATTTTAATGCCCACCATGTTGCTTTTCCAAAAAAGAACTGGGTTTTATTGGGCAACGAATTTGTTGACGAACGATTAGGCTTACAACGGATGCAGTTTACTACTCAAATAGAACACTACGATAGTTTGGCTGCACATTTTGATAGTTTAAAACGCATCAATACCATTTTAATTGACTTATGTAGAGATATCTGGACCTATGTAAGCATGGATTACTTTAAACAAAAAACAAAAGCTGGAGAAGTTGGATCTTCTGCCATGCCACATAAAGTAAACCCTATTGATTTTGAAAATGCAGAAGGCAACTTAGGCATAGCAAATGCTTTACTAGAGCATCTTTCAGCAAAACTACCTATTAGCAGATTACAACGCGACTTAACTGATTCTACGGTACTTCGCAATATTGGCATACCAGTTGCACATATTGCCATTGCTTTAAAATCTTTAGAAAAAGGATTAAATAAGTTAGTACTAAATGAAGCGAAACTAAAAGAAGACTTAGATAATAATTGGGCTGTTGTAGCCGAAGCAATTCAAACAATTTTAAGAAGAGAAAAATATCCTAATCCATACGAAGCATTAAAAGACCTTACAAGAGGCAACCATAAAATTGATAAAAAATCAATGCACTTATTTATTAGTGGATTAAAAGTTTCTGCTACAGTTAAAAAAGAATTGAAAGCAATTACGCCGGCCAATTATATTGGAGTTAATCCGAATTTTTAGCGTTTAATTAATTCGTTTTTTTCAAACATAAAAATGCCCCCAATAAGTGCTTAACTTCTGGGGGCATTAATTTATAATTCGTGGATGATTTATAATTTTATTACCTCAACAACTGCATCCAAATTAATTGGGCCGTGTATATGTGGAAACACTTCGTTAATAGAACCTGCTAATTCAAAAATAAGCGGTCTTTCAACTTTTGCTTTTTCTATTTTTAATTTTACTAGGCCTGTTTGTCCTTTATAATAACGGTCTAATACGCCAGCCACTTGGTCTTCTACACTACAATGAATGAATCCTTCTATTGCCAAACTATCTGCAATAAATGCACCGTTTACTTGCGCTTCCTCCCATTTTTGTTGTGTAGTTACATGATATATATAATCTGATTCCATGTGTTAAATTTTAATTTATAATACTCTTTTAATTTGTTGATCAATCATCATTAAATCTGCTAAAACCATTGCTGTTACTGCTTCTAACACAACAGGAACGCGCAAAGCAATACACAAATCATGACGACCTTTTACAGAAAACGCTTCTATTTCGTTATTTTCCCAATTCCAGGTTTGTTGTTCTTTGGGTGTTGAAGAAGTTGGTTTAATAGCAATTCTAAACACCATTTCATTGCCATTGGTATAGCCACCAACAATACCACCTGCATGATTGGTAGTTGTTTTACCACTAGCTCCTTCAATTGAATCGTTGTGGTCTATGCCAAACATTTTGGCTGCTGCAAAACCAGTTCCAAATTCAATTCCTCTAACAGCAGGAATAGCAAAAACAGCATGGCTAATTAAAGATTCTACCGAATCAAAAAAATGTTCTCCCAAACCAATCGGCAATCCAGTTACCCTGCATTCTACAATTCCACCTATTGAATCTTTTAATTCAATGGCTTTGTTTAATCCTTTTTCAAGGTCTGTTTCTCCACCAATTTCTAAAATGTTAGCTTTTATTTCAATGCCTTTTAATAATTTTTTTGCTATTACACCAGCCGCTACTAAAGCAACCGTTAGTCTTCCACTAAAATGCCCACCACCCCTATAATCTTCATATCCGCCAAATTTGGCATGTGCAGTAAAGTCTGCATGACCAGGGCGTGGCACGGCTCTTAATTTTTCGTAGTCACCACTTCTGGTATTATTGTTTTCAAATAAAATAGTAATAGGAGCACCGGTAGTTTTGCCATTAAACAAACCAGATTTAAAAATGGGTAAATCGTCTTCTTTACGAGGCGTAGTTCCTTTTTGGGTACCACCTTTGCGGCGTTCAATATCCACTAAAAAATCTGCTACAGTCAAATCCAGTCCGGCAGGACAACCATCTAAGTTTAATCCTACGCTTTCGCCATGAGATTCTCCAAAAATGTTAATTCTAAATATGCGTCCAAAACTATTCAAAATAAAAAATTTTAATAAGGTTATTGAAGGTTAATATGCGCATTTAATGATTGCAAATGTTCATAGAAATTAGGATACGATTTATTAATTGCTTCTGCTTCCTCAATGACAACTGCAGCACTTGCTTTTAAAGCAGCTACCGCACAAGCCATTGCAATTCGATGGTCGTGGCGAGAATGCACTCTTGCACCATGCACGCCTGTTCCACCTTTAATTAGCATCAAATCATCTTGTAACACAATTTCAATACCCAATTTAGCAAATTCATCTTGTAATGTAAGGGCTCGGTTACTTTCTTTGTGCGCCAATCTTCCAACTCCTTCAATAACAGTGGTTCCTTCGCAATAAGCAGCAAGTGCTACTAAAGGTGGAAATAAATCCGGACAATCGGTGGCATTAAAATGAAATGCTTTCAATGGCATCGGACCAATTTCAATCTGTTCTGGTTCAATAGACAATCTACATCCACAATCTATTAATGCCTGTAAAATGGCCCGATCTGCTTGTGTAGAAAAAACATCTAATCCTTTAATGGTTATATCTCCAGCAATTGCCGCAGCAACTAATAAAAATGCAGCACCACTCCAATCTCCTTCTACCGAATAATGTATTGGCGTTGTTGTTTTAGATTGATTGGTGTTGAAATGAAATTTTTCGTGGTTTTCATTGGCAACATCCCATCCAAAATGTTTCATTACTTGGAGGGTAAGGTCTATATAAGGTTTACTTTTTAAATTTTTTACTGTGATAGTCACATCATTTGCCCCTGCAGCGCCATAAGCCATCAATAGGCCGGTTAAGAACTGAGAACTCAAAGATCCATCCACCGTAATATTTGCGGGCGCTAATGGGCCTTGTATTTGCAAAGGCAATTTTCCTTTGTTGGATTGTATTTGAACATTTAGTTGCGGCAATATCTCATCAAAAAAATCCATGGGCCTAGTTAATAAACTACCCGTACCATTAATTAAAATAGCATCGCTACTAAGTGCAGCAATGGGTGTAAACATTCTTATACCCAATCCACTCTCGCCACAATTAATTTCTTTATTAATAGGATTGATTCCTGATGAACTTATTTCAATGGTATTAGCATCAATCGTTTTAATTGTTGCACCTAGTTTTTGAATAACGTCTAAAGCAGCTAAATCATCATTGCTTTTTCCAGGATTAGTTATAGTTGTAGTGCCCTTTGTTAATAAGGAAGCAGCACAAGCTCTTTGCATACTACTTTTGCTAGCAGGTGCATATATATTACCCGAAATATTGGAAGGTGCTACTGTTGCAATCATACCCCTTGAATTCCTTAACGGAAATTAATATTGTTGTAAAATAGTTTCTAGTTCAGTAAATAGTAAGGGCTGAATTACACCCTTTCCTATTTTTTGCAAAAGGATATAGTTAATACCATTAGCATTTTTCTTTTTATCCATCTGCAATGTTTTAAATGCTTTTTTCTTGTCGAAATCTGCAAAAGTTGGTAAGCCATATTTTGCTAATAAACCAATGACAGCTTCGGCATCTTTAAAACCTTTTATTTGAACAGACATTAACGTTGCATAAGTCATACCAATGCTAATAGCTTGTCCATGACTTAACTCGTACATGTTTTCAATAGCATGCCCAAGTGTGTGTCCAAAATTTAATAATTTTCTATCTGCTTGTTCAAACTCATCTTTTAATACTACTTTGGTTTTAATTAAAGCATTACGTTCAATGAGTGCTGCTAATAACGCAGGGTCTTTTTTAAATTTCGCCAGCGTATTATTTTGTAATAGTGTAAACATTGCTGCATATTTTATACAAGCATGTTTAATAATTTCTGCAAAACCATTTTGCCATTCTGATTGTGGCAAAGTTTTTAAAAAACTAATATCATATAATAAAAACTGTGGCTGACGAATTAAACCCACCATGTTTTTATACAATCCAACATCAATACCATTTTTGCCACCAATAGACGCATCCACCATGGCCAAAACAGATGTTGGAACAAATCCGCATTTAATACCGCGCATGTAAACACCCGCTATATATCCTGTCATATCGGTAATCACGCCGCCGCCAACACCAATGAGTGTAGTACTGCGGTCTGCACCAAATGCAATCAATTGATCAATAACTACATCTACTGTTTGTTGTACTTTATATGCTTCCCCAGGTTTTAAAACAATGGTATTCCATCCTTTAAATTTGCGCTGGTGTTTGGCAAATAGATTTTCGTCAGTAATAATTACTGCTTTTTCTTTTGACACCAAATTTTCTAAATAAGAAAAATCTGCACCAAAATAATAATCAACTGAACTATTGGTAAATGTGAAACTTCGTTTTCGCATAGAAGATAATTTGTGCATTCGCGAAGGAAGGATAGAAAAAGAATGAAGTACTAGTGCGCTGGGCAAACCAACTAATCACTAGTACTTCAATAAACAATTATGCGTTCATAATCTTATTCTGATGATTGATACTTTCCATGTGAACCGCGTCGAAATACTTGGTTACAAATTCTTTGCTCAATCCTTGTTTCTCTCCTTTAACAAATGCTCTTTCCAAAATGGCATTCCAACGATTGGTTTGCAAAATGGTGATATTGTTTTCTTTTTTGTACTCTCCAATTTTTTCAGCCACTTTCATTCTTTGGCTTAACACTTGCATTAATTCGTCGTCTAAATTATTAATTTGTTGACGCAATTTTTCAAGTGCAATATGGTACTCTTCAGATGCAATGTCTTCGCTTCTCCAACGAATATTTCCAACTAATTCGCCCAATTGCTCAGGTGTGATTTGTTGTTTAGCATCGCTCCAAGCATTATCTGGATCAATATGACTTTCAATAATTAAACCATCAAAATCAAGGTCAATAGCAGTTTGTGCAACATCTTGCAAAATATCTCTGCGTCCACAAATATGTGATGGATCATTGATTAATAAAACACCAGGATAACGGCGCTTCATTTCAATAGCCAAATGCCACATTGGTGCATTGCGATATTCTGTATTTCCATAAGAACTAAATCCACGGTGTATTAAGCCTACATTTTTAATACCTGCTTTTTGCACACGCTCCATTGCCCCTATCCACAATTCAATGTCGGGGTTAATTGGATTTTTTATTAATACAGGTACATCAACACCACGAAGTGCATCTGCAACATCTTGTACACTAAAAGGATTCACTGTAGTACGCGCACCAATCCACAATACATCTACACCAAAATGCAATGCATCTTCTACTTGTTTGGCTGTTGAAACTACTACTGCTACTGGTAAGCCAGATTCTTTACGTGCTTGTTGTAACCATGGCAAACCTTTTGTACCAATTCCTTCAAAACTTCCTGGACGGGTACGCGGTTTCCAAATACCTGCGCGCAAAATATCAACCTTACCTGTTGCAGCTAGTCTAACTGCGGTATTTACTACTTGCTCTTCTGTTTCGGCACTACATGGACCAGAAATAATGAGCGGACGTTTCTGCAATAATGCTTCCACCGATGTTGCTTTTTCAATTGTTTGCTCCATAAAATGAGACGCTTAAATGTTTGCTTATATTATTACTAATTCGAAATTTATCCTTCACCCCTTCTTGGTCTGCGCGAACCATTACCGCTACCAGAAAATCCGCCCGGACCTCCGCTATCAGCATCATTCATTCTAATTCTTCGGCCTTTGTAATTTTTACCATCCAAAGAACGAATCATTTGTTGTGCAGCACCTTTTTCAATTTCAATCCAGCTGTTCATGTCTTTCATGTCTATCTTTCCAAGAACTTCTTTTTTCAAGTCGCTCATGTCTAGTACAAACTGTAAAAAACTAGCTTTAAAGAAACCATCTTTGGTTCCTAGGTTAACAAATAAACGGCTGTAACCGCTACCGCCACCACGAGAATATTCTGCTCTTGAATCACCACGTCCGCCTTCACTAGAACGCTCTTCTCTTCTGCGACCCATTTCTTGGCCACGAGGTTCTCTTGTGCTACGGTCTCTTTCACGTGCATTTAAGTCTTCGGCATTTTCATAGTATTTCAAGAAACGATCAAATTCCATTGCAGCAACACGCTTCAATACATCTTCTTTACTTACTTCAGCAAATTTCTCTGCTAACATGGGTACATAGGTTTCATAATCACCATGGCTAATATCGGCCGATAATAATTTTTCCATAAAAGCAAAGAATTGTTTTCTACAAACATCTTTACCAGTTGGAATATCTAACTTATGAAACTGCGAATTATTAATGCGTTCAATTTGTTTGAACTTATACATTTCTTTTGCGTGTACAATTGAAATACAAATTCCTTGCAAACCTGCACGACCTGTACGTCCGCTTCTGTGTGTATAAATTTCAACGTCATCAGGTAATTCAAAATTGATTACGTGTGTAATTCCTTGCACATCAATACCACGTGCTGCCACATCTGTTGCAATTAATAACTGCAAAGTTTTGTCGCGGAACTGACCCATCACTTTATCGCGTTGACCTTGTGTAAGGTCGCCGTGTAAAGCATCAATATCATATCCCTCACGTGTTAAACGCTCAGAAATTTCTTGTGCATCTAATTTAGTACGTGTGAAAATAATCCCATAAATACCAGGATTAAAATCAATAATCCTTTTTAAAGTTTCGTAGCGATGTTGTGCAGTGGTAACATAGTATTGGTGATCAATACTTTTGTTAGCCGTGTTCACTTTTCCTACGGTTACTTCTTTAGGATCCTTCATGTACTTCTTGCTCACCTTTCTAATTTCGGTAGGCATTGTTGCACTGAACAACCAAGTACTTTCGCGTTTTGGGGTATTCTTTAAAATGAATTCAATATCATCTTGGAATCCCATGTTCAGCATTTCATCTGCTTCATCTAACACTACATACTTAATCTGTTCTAGATTGATTGCTTTTCTTTCAATCAAATCTATTAATCTACCCGGAGTGGCTACTACAATTTGAACGCCTCTTTTCAAGTCACGAATTTGTAACCCAATAGAAGCTCCTCCATACACAGCTACCACAGAAATGCCGGTCATGTATTTTTTAAAGAGTTCTATTTCTTTTACAATTTGCATACAAAGCTCTCTGGTAGGACAAACCACCAATGCTTGAGGATACTTTGCTGCAGCGTCAATAATGTGCAGTAATGGCAAGCCAAATGCTGCTGTTTTCCCGGTACCCGTTTGCGCCAATCCAATAAAATCTTGTGTGCCGCTTAGCAAAATGGGTATTGCTTGTTCCTGTATTGCGGTTGGGTTCACATACCCCAACTCATCG
>JAPLEL010000023.1:0-2920 GCA_026391415.1 Bacteroidota bacterium | reverse complement strand
TCAATTCCCAACCCTTCAAATGTCATCATGTATTAAAAAATTTGCGGCAAAGGTACTTTTTATATAGGGCTTTGCCTGTTTTTTGTTTGTTTAAGCGGTTTTTACACCTAGTTTAACGTTATTTTAGAATGCGTTTAATGCCATTTGCCTGTTCAATCAACTCTTTTAGGTAACTAAAATTCTCTTTTTCTAAACAAGCTTTAAACTTTCTTAACTGGGCAATATGCTCATTTAACACGTCCAATACATTCTCTTTGTTCTGCATAAAAATGGGCACCCACATATCTGGATTACTCTTTGCCAAACGAACCGTACTTTCAAAACCACCACTCGCCAATTCAAAAATGGCATCTTCTTCTCGCTCTTTTTCTAAAACAGTATTGGCTAGTGCAAACGAAGTAATGTGTGAAATATGACTCACATACGCTACGTGTACATCATGCGCCTCGGCATTCATATACAACAAGTGCATCCCCAATGATTCGTAGAGTTTTTCTACTAATGCAAGCGCATCAGCATCGTTTTCTTCTTTATTGCAGATAACACATGCTTTTTCTACAAACGCTCCTTTAATGGCTGCTTCAGGGCCGCTATACTCGGTTCCCCACATTGGGTGGGTTGCAACAAAGCGGCCTCTTTTTTTATGCAATTCAATAGCATGTAATAAGCCTGCTTTTGTTGAACCAACATCCATAATTACTTGCTGATGGGTATGGTCTAAAATAAAAGGCAATACTTTTTCTGCCGCATTTACAGGAATGGCTAAAACAATTACATCTGTATTTGCAATGGCTTCTTCTAGTGGCAATATTTGATCAACCAATTGTAGTTCCAATGCTTTTTGTTGGTGTTCTGGATTTGAATCAACTCCAATAACGGAATTGGCAAAACCATTTTCTTTCAATGCCAAAGCCATTGAACCACCAATCAAACCAATACCCACTATTGTAACGCGCATAACAAAGTATTTAAATGATTATAACTGTTTTACTCTTTCAATTGCTTGATCAAATCGTTCTACACTTCCACACAAACTCACGCGAATATACCCATTGCCTGCAGTGCCAAAAATGCCTCCTGGTGTAATGAAAGTATTTGCACCATACAACACTTTATCACTCAATTCAAATCCATCTTTATACGTGCTAGGAATTTTAGCCCAAACAAACAATCCTACCTGATTGGTTGAATACACACAGTGCAATAAATTTAATAGTTCAAATACTTTTTTTCTGCGTTCTGCATATATAGCATTTACTCCATCGTACCATTCTTTTCCTAAGCCCAAAGCCTTTGCTGCCGCTAATTGCACGGGTAAAAACATCCCACTATCCATATTGCTTTTAAAGCGTAGAATTTCGTCAATTCTTTCTTTAGCAGCACATAACATTCCTACGCGCCATCCTGCCATATTTTGGCTTTTACTTAAAGAATTTAATTCAATCACAATCTCTTTTGCACCTGCTACACTTAACAAACTAACAGGTGTTTCATTTAAAATAAAACTATATGGATTATCGTGACAAATTAAAATCTGATGCTTCTTTCCAAAAGCCACTACTTTCTCTAAAAATTCCATACTAGGTAATTGACCCGTTGGCATATGCGGATAATTTACCCAGAACAATTTTACTTTACTTAAATCTGTTTTTTCTAACGCATCAAAATCGGGCTCCCAATTATTTTCTTCTAATAAAGTATAAGAAACTGCTTCGCCTCCAGCCAATTTAACGGCACTGCTATAAGTAGGATAACCCGGATTAGGAATTAATGCTTGATCGCCCTCATTTAAATAGGTCATACAAATATGCATAATGCCTTCTTTGCTTCCTATAAGTGGTAAAATTTCAGTTTCAGGATATACATTTACGCCATACCATTTTGCATACCATTCGCTAATAGCATTGCGTAAAATCGGTGAGCCTTTATAATTCTGATAGGCATGTGTATTAGGCTTTGCCGCTTCTTCTTGCAACACTTTTATTACATCTGGATGCGGCGGTAAGTCTGGACTACCAATACCTAAATTGATAATATTTTTCCCTTGTTTATTTAGCGAATCTATTTCACGCAATTTCTGCGAAAAATAATATTCCCCAATTCCTTCTAGTCTTTTGGATGTACTTATTGCCATAATTATCCTTTTACAATTTTTCCTTTCTGATAAATGCCAAAAATTTTCACACTATTGGTTAGGCTTTCAATAGAGGCCATCACCTTGTTAAATTGTTGTTTGTTTTCAAATTCTAGGTCTGCATAAAATCCATATTTAAACGTACTTCCCGGAATAGGCATACTTTGCAATTTACTTAGGTTGATTCCCCCAGAAGCAATCAGGGTAAGCACTTGCGCCAATATACCTTTTGAATGATTCGTTTGAAAATATACCGATGCTTTGTTTGCATTTGTAATTTCAACAGCTTCTTTTTCTCTTTGCAACACTAAAAAGCGCGTGAAATTATTTTTCATTGTTTGAATATTTGGCGCAATTACATCGAGCTCAAATAATTCTGCTGCAAGCTTACTAGCAATGGCAGCGGTATGTTTGCCTTTGTGTTGGTGGAGTTGTTTTGCACTCAACGCTGTATCATCGGACTCAACTATTTTCCAATTTGTTTTTTCTAAATATTCTAAACATTGTAAAATAGCCATTGGATGACTATGTACTTCTTTAATATCTTCTAAACGAACACCAGGATTAACTAATAAGTTTTGGCTAATAGATAAATAAACCTCTCCTACTACTTTTAGTTTACTTTTTTGCAGTAGGTTATAATTTGGCAAAATACTTCCTGCAATAGAGTTTTCAATGGCCATGATGGCGCCGCTCGAAGCAGACATCACGTTGACGATGACCACCAAGACGCAGGAACTCGGCGGCACGCTGACCGACAGTCAGAATCAACCAGCGACTGATTAC
>JAPLEL010000236.1 GCA_026391415.1 Bacteroidota bacterium | reverse complement strand
TTTTGGTCCTGGATTTACCCATACTACAATTAGTTCGGCTTCTTCTGGTGTTTTTACAAATTCAACATTACTTGTATTTTTTTCATTTGTGTAAACATTGCTTGCTTTACCGCCATTTTTTTGTAAATAAGATTCCAAATAAACTTTGGTTCTTGATTTTATTGGAAGTGTTTTTGATTCGTTGCGTAATAGTACTATTGATTTACGCATAGCCAAATCTGCTCTAGCTTGAAAATTGGCGTTGCCTACAATTTTTTCTGCAGCTGCTTCGTCTACATAGGGGTTTTCAAAAAGTCCTAATTGAAATTTTTCCATCAACAATCTGTAAACAGAATTATCTACTAATTTAATATCCACTTTTCCAGATTGCACTGTTTCTAATAGTTTGGCAGGGTCTGCTGTACCTGAATATAAATTCACGCCAGCTTCTAATGTTTTTTGATAGCGTTCAACAATGGTTAAATTTTCTGCACCCCAAGGCATCATTTCTATTGGGCCTGTATCTGAATTAATAATGCCAGTAAATTTCAAACTATCTCTTAGTAAATCTTTAATAACGGCTTTGTTATAAGCATAAGCAATTTGCTCGTATTTTGTATCGAGCGGTATAGAGTAATAAGGCATAATAGCGGAAGTTCCTGCCTTAATTGCTGCTTTAAATGGAATCAAATTATTTTGAAACATTTTTCCTGGAAAGTGTTCAAATTTTCCCCAAGAAAAATGCGGATCTTGTCCACCAACTCCAGCGCCTCCACCAGGAAAATGCTTGGTGGTCATGGCGATTGACTGATTAGAAAGTTTGGTTCCTTGAAATCCTAAAACAATTTCTGTAATCATTTTAGCGGTCCAATTCGCATCTTCTCCAAAAGTTCCTTCTATCCTTTGCCAGCGTGGTTCAGTGCTTAAATCAGCCATATACATATAGCCTTTTCTTAAACCTACTGCCTGCCATTCTTGTCGGGCAATATCTGCAAATTCACGAACTAATTTTAAATCCCTCATGGCTGATAATCCTAATTCTCCAGGCCATGTAGAAAATACTGTTTTGCCTACGCTTAATCCAATGGATGCATCTTTGGTAATATGGTTTCTTGGATTGGATGCAATGATAGCAGGAATTCCTAGAGCATCTGACTCACAAAGTGCTTGCAATTTATTAGACCATTCCGCAGTTAATTTAGCACTAACATTTGCACGAAAAATAAAATGCCTTAAATGAAATTTTGTAACACCTTTTGTTGTTCCAGCCGACATCATCATAGCAACAGGTAAAGGCTGTTTTGTAAACATATTAAATTTTTGTACCTGATCTTCTTCGTTAAAATCACTTGATGCAACAGCATTATTTGCCATTGCTGAACTTGGATTGTTTGATTGGTCTGATTTTAATCGAGCGGTGCTTATTAGCATGAATCCTACTTTTTCTTCCATACTCATTTTAGACAGCAAATCCAAAGCCCTTTCATTGTTTGATAAACGCCAGTCTTCGTATTTATCAAGAATGCCATTTCTATTTAAGTCTTTGAATTTCAAGCCATTAATTTCTAAAAATTTTACAGATCTACATCCTAAATCGGGTTGTTTAAGGGTAGTTTTTTTTGGTTGTGCAAATGCACTTATTAGTATTAGAATTATTAGCGTAAACAGGGTTAAGCCTTTCTTATTCATAAATGGTTTTTTAATTAATTTCTTAACCAAATTACATCTAATCTTTCCTTTGTATTAAACTTTTAAAATTATTCAATTTATTGGCTTAACATATTACTAAATAGCCTATTTTCATTATCTAAAATTTAATTTTTGCATAAATCAATGGCAATTAATAACTTTCGGTATCGTTTAAATCGTCTTTAAATATATTAATAATAAAAATAATTTGATAAATGTGAAATGGATCAATAAAATAGGTATTACTGTATGTTTGGTTATGATGGGTGTGGGTTATAGTTCAAGTTCAAATGCTCAAACATTAGTTTCAACCAATTTTTGTAGTGAATCTACAATTGACTTGTCGTCTGCATTAGGGATAGGTACAACAACTCTTAAATTTAGATGGACTACTTCTGTTCCTCCTATTACCATATCTGGTGCTGCACCTAATACAGGTACAAGCCCTTTTTCAACTA
>JAPLEL010000070.1 GCA_026391415.1 Bacteroidota bacterium | reverse complement strand
GCTTCGAATATTATCTAGCACCACCACAATGGGGTTCTTTTTTGCCTCCTTGAATTGGGCAACCGTCATACGGTCTAACTCATCCATACTCAGTTTTCGCCTGGCGCAAAGGTAAACCCAAGAAAGCACAAATAAAACACTAGTACAAATACCAATAGGGATAAAAAAACTAGCCAGAACAATATAGATACTCAACGAAGAGAGTATATTTGTTGCCATGTCTAAATCTACCGCAGATACTCCTTTAATGCAACAACACCGGGCTATTAAACAAAAATATCCCGATGCCATTTTGTTGTTTCGCGTGGGTGATTTTTATGAAACATTTGGAGAAGACGCTATTATATCGGCCAAAGTGCTGGGAATTACCCTAACCAAAAGAAACAATGGCTCTGCCTCTGCCAGTGAGTTGGCAGGCTTTCCATACCATGCTTTAGATACCTATTTACACAAATTGGTAAAAGCTGGTTACCGGGTGGCTATTTGCGACCAATTAGAAGATCCAAAAGCAGCAAAAGGAATTGTAAAACGCGGCGTAACAGAATTGGTAACGCCAGGTATTGCCACAAATGATAAATTATTAGAACACAATAGCAATAATTTTTTAGCCGCCATTCATTTTACAGATACAACAATTGGCATTGCTTTTTTAGATATTTCTACCGGCGAATTTTTTTCGGCGCAAGGTGATGCAGATTATATTGATAAATTATTACAGAGTTTAAAACCTGCCGAAGTAATTTTTCAACGCAGTTATCAAAAACATTTTAAAGAAGTTTTTGGACCGAAATTTTATACCTACACTTTAGAAACTTGGATTTTTGAAGAAAATTTTGCCACAGAAAGTTTACTCAAACATTTTAAAACACATTCGCTAAAAGGTTTTGGTGTTGAAAAAATGCCTGAAGCAATTATTGCCTCTGGTGCTATTTTGTATTACCTGAAACAAACAGAACATCCAAACCTTCAACACATCACATCTTTACAAAGATTAGAAAGAGAAGATTTTTTATGGATGGATCGTTTTACCATTCGTAATTTAGAACTCTTACCCAATGGACAAGAAAACAGCAGTAGTTTAATAAAAATTTTAGACAATACTGTTAGTCCAATGGGAGCTCGTATGCTGCATAGATGGATGGTCTTTCCATTAAAAGATGCTGCTAAAATCAATGAACGATTAAACACAGTTGAGCACCTGATTATTGAAACTGATTTAAAACAAAAAACCATACAGTCAATAAAGCAATGTGGCGATGTGGAACGCATTGTTAGTAAGATTCCAATGAAAAAAATAAATCCGCGCGAAGTAGTACAACTTGCTCGTGGATTAGAACAAACAGCCGCTATTAAAAAAGCAGCTGAGTCATCGTCAAACCCTTATATACAAAAGCTTTCAGCAGCACTAGAGCCATGCAATGAAATACAAGCACGCATTTATAAAGAAATTAGCGATGCTCCCCCAGTAGCGGCAAATAAAGGTAACCTCATTAAAGAAGGGATCAACGAAACCCTCGACGAATTAAGGGCCATTGCCTCGGGAGGCAAAGATTATTTAGTACAAATTCAAGAACGCGAATCAGAGAGAACGGGTATTGGTTCTTTAAAAATAAGTTTCAATAATGTGTTTGGCTATTATTTAGAAGTAACCAATTCACACAAACACAAAGTTCCTGCCGATTGGATACGCAAACAAACACTGGCAAATGCAGAAAGATACATTACACCAGAACTAAAATCTTACGAAGAAAAAATTACTGGCGCTGAAGAAAAAATATTGGCTATTGAACTAGCACTTTACGACGAATTATTAATTAGTTTACAAGCATATATTGCACCCATTCAAGTGAATGCAACAGTGCTTGCTACCTTAGATTGTTTAATATGTTTTGCAGATAACGCAATCGCTTATCAATATAAAAAACCAACCATCCACGAAGGATACGATTTAGTATTATCAGAAAGCCGTCATCCAGTAATAGAAAGGCATTTACCCGATGGAGAACAATATGTATCGAATGATATTGTACTTGACCCTACCAAGCAACAGATAATCATTTTAACAGGACCAAATATGAGCGGCAAGAGTGCATTATTGCGTCAAACTGCGTTGATTACACTCATGGCACATATGGGAAGCTTTGTGCCTGCTAGTGCCGCTAAAATTCCTTTAACAGACAAAATATTTACCCGTGTTGGTGCCAGTGATAATTTAAGTGGAGGCGAATCGACCTTTATGGTAGAAATGAACGAAACAGCAAGTATTATCAATAATATATCTGCTAGAAGTTTAATTTTATTAGATGAAATAGGTAGAGGCACTTCTACCTACGATGGTATTTCAATTGCATGGAGTATTGTAGAACATTTGCACCATTCCAAATCAGCTCCAAAAACATTGTTTGCAACCCATTACCACGAATTAAATGAATTAGAAGCAAAATTACCTCGGGTAAAAAACTACCATATTACTAACGAAGAAGTTGGCAATAAAATTATCTTCTTGCGCAAACTTGCAGCAGGCGGAAGCATCCATAGTTTTGGTATTCATGTTGCAAGAATGGCGGGCATGCCACCTTCATTAATTGATCGTGCAAACGAAATTTTAATTCAGTTAGAAGACAAGCAGTTCGACAATGACAATAGCGCGGGTGAAGAAAAAATTCCTACTAAAAAAGAACAATTAGAAAAAAATATTCAAGCATTAAATACCCCAAAAATGCAACTTTCTATTTTTGATGCCCATTCACAAACATTCGATGATATTCGAAAACGTTTAAACGAAATAGACATCAACCAATTAACGCCAGTAGAGGCATTGATGAAACTCAATGAAATAAAGGGATTGCTTAAATAACAATATATCTAAATACAGTAAAAATTAGTTTACAGTAATATTTACTTCTTTAATTTTTACATTAATATTATCTGGCCTATTATTACTTGCTACAAAAACCACTTTATAATCTCCTGCTTTTGTAAATTTATAGGAGTATCTACTAATAGGGTTATTCGAAATATTTTTAATCCCTACTGCGTTATCTGGTACAGCAATATTTGGATAAAATGCACTACTAATAGCCCAATCCTCAGAATACAATGCAGTTGCAGGACTTGTAAATTTAAGTTGAGAGGTAGAAGTAGCCCAACTGTTTAATGCATTTGCCGATTTTAAAACTTTCCAAATTGTACTTACTGTTCCACCTGGTACCAAGTTATAATTTACGGTAGAGCCATCTGAAAAAGCATTAAAAAGTACAGGGGATCCAATTGTAATACCATTCGCACCTAAGTTCCCTGTAGGATTCCCTTTATACTGATAGTTATTTAAGCAATCCCTTTATTTCATTGAGTTTCATCAATGCCTCTACTGGCGTTAATTGGTTGATGTCTATTTCGTTTAAACGTTTTCGAATATCAT
>JAPLEL010000042.1 GCA_026391415.1 Bacteroidota bacterium | reverse complement strand
TTCGTTATACAACCAAGGATCGACTGTAGCAAACACAGTTCCTTTACCTATTTTGGCTACAGCAAAAACAACTACTTCATTTTTTTGTAAGAATGATTTAGCTGGCGTTTTTAAAGTAATAGAACAGATTTCTTTTTGATAGATTTTTTTTACACTAGGTAGTATG
Source organism: Bacteroidota bacterium (assembly GCA_026391415.1). Taxonomy (GTDB): domain Bacteria; phylum Bacteroidota; class Bacteroidia; order Chitinophagales; family Chitinophagaceae; genus Sediminibacterium. Next base: position 11,612 of record JAPLEL010000042.1, on the reverse strand, counting down.
GCATTCCCTGAAGGAATTTCAACAGCACCTGTAGGATAATCGGATCCAATAACACGATTATAACTGTCTTCGTTAAAATGCATACCAAACTTACCTGCTAATAAATTAAAATGTTCAAATTCTGTATTGCCTTTGTCGTTGTGAAACAAAACCAACACACCTCCTGCTTTTACCCAATTATACACTGCTGTAGCATCATTGGCTTGTACATAATTAGGATGTGGATTGTCTGCAATATTATCTGCGTCAACAATAAAATAGATATCTGTATTTGCTAAGTTTTTAGCAGTAGGCGCTTCACTTAAAGTTTTTGTTTGAACGCCATTTTGATTAAAAATATTTCCTAAAAAAGAGAATCCACTACTTTGAAATTCTTCCCATTTGTAATGAAATGGTTTTAAATTTCCTTTGCTATCTTTTTTACGTTCTGCATTATAATAATCATCTAGTAAAACAGTTTTCCCTTTGCCAAGTTTCACACTTGCAATCAATTCCATTTCGTTAGCCGCTTGAATAAATGCGCCTACCCCTTTTTGGTCGTTCAAAACAATTTTTTCGCGCATATAATATTCATAACTACCATCACGATATGGATTGCCACCTAAGCCACTCACACTAACCGTTCCATTTAAATTTGTTTGACCATTAGCACCCGTTTCTACAAATTTTTTCAGGATTGCATCGTATGCCTTTTTTGCATTTTCTAAATAGCTTGCAGGTAAATAGCCTAGCCTAACACCTTTTGCCATTGTATAAACAAACATACAAGCAGCAGATGCTTCGAAATAATTTCCTGGTCCATTTGGTTTGTCTAAAATATCGTACCATAAACCAGATTTTGCATCTTGTACTTTTTTAATGGCTACTGCATAGCGATTAAGAATAGCAATGATGGAATCTTTGTTATGGTTAGATGCAGGAAAATTTTCTAGTACATCTACTAATGCCGCACCATACCAACCCATGGCTCTTCCCCAAAAATTTGGCGAATTACCTGTTTGTTGGTTGGCCCATTTTTGTTGCTTGCTTTCATCCCATCCATGGTATAATAAACCAGTTTTAGAATCGCGTGCATGTTTCTCCATCCAAATAAATTGGTGGGCAATATCATTAAAAGCAGCTGTATCATTAAAGGTTACGGCATACTCGGTATAAAAAGGTTCCCCCATATACAATCCGTCTAACCACATTTGATTGGGATAGATTTTTTTATGCCAGAACCCACCTTCGTTGGTACGAGGCTGTGTTCGCAATTGTTCTCTTAGTGTTTCAACGGCCTTTCTATATTTTTCTTTAGCAGTTACATTGTAAAGAATTAATAAAATTCTGCCGCAAAGAATATTGTCAATATTATGATCTTCTTGTTTGTATGTTTTTATTTCGCCATTATCATTTACAAAAAAGTCCATACTCTTTTGCATGAAATTAAAATACTTAACATCTCCTGTTTTATACCAAAGCCCTTCAATTCCTTTTAATACAACGCCAAGGTCATAAGACCATTTTGCATTTTTAGCAGCATCTGTATTTAAAGAGTCTCTCTCCCTAGCAGTTTCAATAACTGTTGCAGCCATTTTTTCTGACCAAGACTGTGCTAACAAACTAGTTGTAAGCATTGTTAATAGGCAACCGAATAGAACTATTTTTTTCATATGGTTATTTTATTGAAATGCCTGAAGCGTCTGCACCAAAGCCAATTTCTGATTTAGTGGTTGCTTTTGAGGCATCTGTATTGGTAATACTTATTTTATTTGTTCTAACACCTTGTGCTTGTAATAATACAGCAGCAGGTGATGCATACTTTAATGCATTAATGAAAATCTGATCACTATTTAATGCATACACCACCGGATTTGTTTTGGTACTTAAAATAGTGCTATTGCTCAAGTGAATTCCTGTTGCTTCTTGAATATCAATACCTTCTTTTGCTTGAATGGTTAAATGATCCATCCAAACATTTTTTATGTGCATTTCTGGAATGCCACGAATAAAAATGGCTTTTGATGCACCATTGCAGGTGATATTAGTAAAATGAAAATTTTGAAACTGCGGTGTACCCTCGTTTACAGGCAATAATTCAACAACTGGTGGCTCTCTTTTTTCGCCAACTAATGCCACTGGATCTTTAGCCATATAATACATGTCGAACAAAATAGCTTCTGCAGCAATGTCTTTCATGTTAATATTATTGGCGTAGATATTTTCAACCATTCCACCTCTGCCACGGGTTGTTTTAAAACGTAATCCAATATCAGTTCCTATGAATGTGCAATTCCCAACAAATAAATTTCTTGCACCACCACTCATTTCACTACCTATTACAAAACCACCGTGTGCATGATATACTGTACAATTGTTTACTATTAAGTTTTCTGTAGGCATGCCTCTTTTTCTGCCGTCTTCGTCTCTGCCAGATTTAATAGTAATACCATCGTCTCCGGTATCAAATACGCAATCTTCTAACAAAATATTTTTGCAGCTTTCTAAATCTAGTGCGTCGGTATTAGCTCCATAAGACGGATTTTTAACTTTCAATCCTCGGACAGTTATTTGATCACTCATTAAAATATGCGTAGTCCAAGCTGGTGAGTTTTCGAAAGTAACGCCTTCAATTAAAATATGTTTAGAATTAGCAATGCGAATCATATTTGGACGAAGAAAATCTTTGATTCCTTCAAAGTCTTTTAAAGTTTTACCATCAGTTAACTTGCCAATATTTTTTTCGGTAGATGCTTTAATTGCGGCTACAGATGGATACCATGTTCTTTTATCATCAGTAATAGCTCCCCCATATAAAATTGGATGATTCTTCCATTCAGATTCTGTGAGTTTGTCTTTTTTAATAGGACGCCAAAATAATCCATTGCCATTCATAATCCCAGATCCTGTAATTGCAATATTCTCAAGACCTTCAGCCGTTATTGGAGATTGACACCTTGCTGCGTCTACTCCTTCAAATGACGAGACAACCAAAGGGTATTGATTAAAATCTTTGGTAAATATTACTAATGCGCCTTTTGCAAGATATAAGTTGATATTGCTCTTGAGTTTAATTGGGCCTGTAAGCCAAGAGCCAGCAGGAATACAAACAGCACCACCCCCTTTTTTGCTTACTGCTTCAATTGTATTATTGATGGCCACCGTATTTAAAGTTAACCCATCGCCAATTGCACCGAACTGAACAATTGATGTAGTATCTCTTTTAAAATGTGGCTCATAAACAATAGGCAACTCAAAACTAAATTTTTCGGCAAAACCAGATGGTTTTAAAAATTGCTCTAATGACAAATGCTGCGCAGCAATGGATTGACAAACCAATGAAGCCATACTTGTTGCGCCATAATTACTAAAATGCGTATTGTCTTCTTCTTTGCCTTTGTAATTTTTAAAATGACCGGCGGGGATATTTAAAAATATTTTTTTGCTTCCTTCTACACCATTTGCAACAATCAATGCTTCACTGCTTTTGTGTAAATCTATCATTGGAACTTTTAATAAACTAGCTACCTCTTTTACAACGCCTGGATAATCGCCATGCTGGTCTACGAACAAACCTTTCTCATCAAATTTCCTGCGCATGACTGGTGTGATTAAAATAGGATTTCCACCCTTGCTTCTCACATCATTTACAAATTTAATTAAGTTTGTTTTATATAATCCATGCGCTGGTGCAGATCTATTTGTGTCTTCTACTTTTTGATCATTGTGTCCAAATTGAATCAACACATAATCGCCTTTTTTTAATCTATTCATTACGGTATCCCATTTGCCTTCTTTAATAAAGCTCTTGGTACTTCTTCCATTCAATGCATGGTTTTGGAAGCTAATATTTTGTGTAAAGAATTGAGGAAATAATTGCCCCCAACCACGTTCGGGATTCTCGTCTAATGGCTTGTCTGCCATAGTTGAATCCCCTACTAAAAAAACGGTAATATTCCGCTCGGGAATAGCAAAACCGCATACCGCTAATACAAACAAAAAAATGGCAATTCGTTTCATTTTAATACAATCGTTTTAAGTTAATATCATTGAATATTTACTCCTTTTAGTGAACTTAGGCATTTTAATACTCAGAACCACAACAATGCTACATAGTAATTGACGAAGCGGCTCTTAATTGAGCTTATTTTTTTACGCAATCGTTCCCGACAATTTCGCTAAGGAATTAAGGCCTAGTAAGGGATTCATTCAAAAAACTTAGCCTAATTGCCTGCATATAAACTCATTCAAGAATTTACAAGCTGCTTACTTAGCCAAAAACTGTAATTTAGTAGCTATTTCGCGATTAAAATCGCCTACTATATTGTCATGAAATTCGAAGCTGTAACTATAAAAGATATTGCCATTGCACTTGGGTTATCGACCTCAACGGTATCGCGTGCATTAAGAGATAGTTATGAAATTAGCCCTGCAACCAAAAAAAATGTATTAGAATACGCCGAAAAAATCAATTACCGTCCAAACCCCATTGCGCTTAGTTTAAAAGAAAAAAGAAGCCATTCAATTGGGGTTATTGTTTGTGAAATAGCCAATAGTTTCTTTTCTCAAGCAATTAACGGAATAGAATCAATTGCCTATAGCAAGGGGTACAACGTAATCATTTCGCAAAGTCATGAATCTTACGACAGAGAAGTAATCGACTTAAACTACTTGGCGTCTCGTTCGATTGATGGATTATTAATTTCAGTATCTGCCGAAACAGAAAACTTTTCTCATCTTCAGTCTTTACACGATAGGGGCTTTCCTATTGTATTCTTTGATAGAGCTGTTGAGTCAATTCATACACATAAAGTTATTGTAGACAATAACAAGGGTGCTTTTGATGCCACTGAACACCTGATTAAAAATGGATTCCAACGTATAGCTAACCTAGCAGGTTCTCCGCATTTGTCTATCACAAAAGATCGAATTATGGGCTATCGTAATGCAATAGAAACTAATGGCCTCCATTACGAGGAAGCATATACCCAATATTGTTTACACGGAGGGATGGTTTATGAAGAAGTAGAAAAAGCTTTAGACGCTATGATGGCTTTATCAAATAAGCCAGATGCAATAGTTGCTTCCGCCGATAAATTAACTACTAATTGTATTCGGTATTTTAAATCAAAAAATATTCGAGTTCCAGAAGATGTTGCTTTAATTGGATTTTCTAATCTTGATATTGCAGACTTGTTATTACCTTCCTTATCTGTTGTTAGACAGCCTGCATTTGCTATGGGACAAATTGCCACTGAACTTTTATTGAAAATGATAGAAAGCAAACGCGCAGTTAGTGATTTTGAAAATCGCGTGCTTCCTCTAGAAATCATGGTACGAGAGTCTTCTAGCAAATTAAAATAAAGGCTTTAATCCCTCCCATTTAATTTTCCATTTACCATTTTTAGGAAAGCCTGGATTTTCAATGGCATTGCCTTCGTATCCTGCACACATTAATGCAATAGCCGATAACAGTCCCCCATTTCCTGGCAAGTAAAGTGTTAGCCTTTTATTTTGATAATTATGCCCGTTTATTAAATAAGTATTTGTTGAGATATTTTTAAATAGTGCATCAATCGCTTCGTTGGGCAAGTTCAATCTTGTTGCTGTCATTGCTACCAAAGGAAAATCCCAACCCCAGGTATGCTCCCAATGCCATGCTTGCTCAACCATATTAAATGTTCTATGCATTACAGCAGTATCAACATATCCATTTTGTGGAATAGTACTTAAAGCAGCAAGTACCGCCGGATGGTCAATGGTATAATTACTTTTAGCCGAATAAGAATCGCTTACACTTTCTGCCGCTTGGTAAACCCCATCTTTTTGGGCCATTGGTGCTACTTGTTCGATAATCTTTTGCCATTTTTTATTGACAGGCAAACCCAATCTTGTTCTCCATGTTTGTGCAACTTGTAATGCCCATTTCCAATAAGCCAATTCGTATGGCGCATTAAATGTTTCTGCAGGATTAAAACATTCTTGTGCTGGAATAAACCCTTTTCCTAAATCATACTTACCTGTTAAGGGGTTTAGTCGAGCATAAGATGCCATAAAATTGGCCGTTTCAAAAATGAGTTGCTGGTATTTTTGTAAGGTTTGTTTGCTAGGATTATTCTTATAAAGTAACTCTGCTTGATAAATAATATGCGGTTCTTGCCAAAGTAAAAAGGATCCTACATTAGAAGGTGATTCTCCTCCTTCATTATCCGACATTTTCTGCCATCTTACCCCCTCAAACCCTTGTCGTTTTGCAATTAATTTAGCTCCTTCAAACGCTTTAAAGTACCATTGCATACTTTTTTCCATCAAAGCAGTTCTGCCCCAAAATGCAAAATGCGCACTATGCCACCAGTACATTTCCATATGAGGTCTACCATACCAACTATTATAGGTTAAGCCTGTTTCTTGAGGCGGAAAATTGCCTGCACACTGAACCCTTGTTAGGTATTGAGATAATATGATTCTTCGCTCTAACTCATTGGCTCTTTCATCTGTACTACCAGCAAAATCAATGGCTGCACCGGATTGCCAAAAGGTTTTCCATCCATTGATACTACTTGTTGCTACTGCAGCAAAATTCAATAGTTGTTGCGGTGATTTATTTTTAGAAAAAGATACTGCTATTTCAAAACTAGTATCTGTAGTTGGCAATAAAGTATATACATGTTCTGCAACTTTGCTAACCTGTGCTTCCTCATTCCAATTCGCACTAACATAGTAATGGTCATTATCTAATGTGCGAGAGAAAAAAGCTGTTCGATAGGAACTTTCAAGTGTTGTACTATGCGCCGATGCACTTGCATAATTCGTACCCATATCTGCAAAAGCATTAGTAGGATAAGGGAAACGGAATTTGATTTTTATACGTTGTTCTTTTAAAAGGGTTGAATTTATTTTTGCTGCAATAATATCTTTGCTTGCATGTGCATTGGTAATTATTTTAACCAAGGATCCTTCAACAGTAAATGAACTGACAATTTCTCCGGTATATACATTTAATGTTTGGTGAATATTTTTTAAATCAGTTGGCAAAGCAATAGAACCATCTTTTTTATACAGTTCTAATCCAATATTTCCTAGTTGTAAACGACTTGGATTTTCTCTAAAATAATCGGTTGCCTCTTTGCCCCTTCCGGTTTTAATTTGAACAGCATATAGGCCTTTATCATTCCCATTAAAATTGGTTTCTTTTAATGTTTCACTGAATTTGTAGCCTTGCTTATTGACGGATGTATGCCAGCCCCATTCAGACTGCGTACCTAGTGGAATACCATTTTTATAGTATTCAGGGAAAGATTGCAAACCAGTTGCATCAACCGTAAATGCAAACTTTCCATTACCTACTGTTAATGATGCTAATGTATCTAGTTCAGAAACAATTACACGATGCCTTTCAATAACTTTTTGACGATCTATTTTTTGTGCAGAACAAATATTAATTTGAAAAATTAATATTGCTAATAAAATTATTAGTAAATACTTATTCATTAAAAAATTATTTAGTTGCCCCCATTAGTTTTTAACCAATTTGGATACGCATTAATTACTTGTTGTGGAGCATAGGTATACCAAGCATATCCATCCCTTCTTTCTCTTAATACTTCTGCAAGTGAATATACTATTTTGCTATCTCTGTTACAAAAAATGGGCTTATGCGTTTTCAATTGATAGTATCGCGTCCAGATGGGTGGGGCAAGGCTATCAACAACCATTACCTTATCGGTTTCAGATATTCTAAAAGGTGTTTCTAACCTAGGTGCGGGTATAGTATTAATTCGAGTGTTGTATATTTTAGAATCTTCGAACCAATGCACGGCATTTTTTATAGCGGTAATGATTTCTTTTGAAGGATGTTGAATATCCATTAAAAAAAGTACAAGGTCGGCACTTTCTTTATTACAAATACTTGGGGGTTCAAACTTTCTAGCCCAAGCAGGTTCTAAACTAACTTCATTATACTGCTGACACCAGGCTGTTGGCATTCCTTTGTCATTGATTTGAGTTTTAATAATACAATCAATTGCTTTTTCGTAGGCGACAACAATTTTAGATCGATAGCTCTCGTCTACAAAATCATATATTGGCGATGCTTCTTTAATTGCTTTGAGTAAACTAACAATCCCTTCAAAAGCGCCGTCATTATAGGTTATACACCTGCTATAGTTAGTTTCTAAAGGATAATATTGCGGCCACCCACCATTTGAATACTGTGCCCCTAAAATAAAATCTAATCCTTTTAATGCAGCAAGTTTATATTTTTCGAAATCGGTTTCATTGTATGCAATAGCTAGTGCTGCTATTTGTGTGTAAGTACTTCCATTGTCGAAAGTTGTATTCAGATTTTTTTTAGCATTGCGCACACTGTCTTCTTGAATAGTAGAAAGTTTAGCAAATACATCATAATTTTTGGGCCATCCGCCATTGTTTTTTTGAAACAATAAAATATTATTAGCGATGGCTGTTATTTCGGTTGGCTTGTGTTTTGGCCTTCCTGGCAAAGCATTGATGATATTAGATTTATCAAAAATAGCATACCAATGACCCGCATTATCCGCAAATGGCCTTGGATCAATTTGTACGATATTTTTTTCTGGATTCCATTTGTCTTTACCACTTAAAATTTGAGCAGTTGTATATTTTTCAGCTGCCTTATCTGTTAACTGGCTTGACCAAGCAACTCTTTTTTCTGTGTTTGATCCTTCCCCAATATTGCTGTACTCTGCATAGAATGTTGTTTTTTCTTTGTCTGGAAACATGGCGTCTCCCTTCCAAGGGTTCCAGCCTTCTAGATCAATATGACTGCCTAATTCACAATGGATAAATACCGTTTTTGCATAAGGCCTCCAAGGACGTCCTAGATAGACTTTGTTAACTGCAGTGTCGGCCACTAATTTGCAATTAAAAAAAACAAATCCAAATACCTGTGATGATTTTGTAGCCGCTGCAGTTATAAAAGAATTGGTTTTACTTTTTATAGTACAAGATTCAAATACCACAGTGGCTTCACCAAAAATAAAATCCGTAGTGCCTTCTATATAACAGTCTTGATAGTATTGACGGCTTTGTTCTGTTGCTAAATAAAGGGTGTCTTGATTGCCTAAAATTTTACAATGTTTAATAGTCACACGGTCTGCACTAATATGCAAGGCCAATGCCTGACCTACAGCGCCGGCTGTATTTTGTATGGTTAAATTACTGGCAGAAAAATCATTGCCTTCTACTAATACTGTGTAAGAATTAAAGGTATTAAACTTGTTTTTACCCATGCCATCATTACCACTAGGAATTGGTTTTCCAGAAAAATCATTATTGGTAATAATGGTACTGTCTTCGGATTCTCCAATTAAAGAAATATTAGTTTTATAAGTTGGTACAATTATTTTTTCGTGGTAAATGCCATTTTTAATAAATATTCGAACCGTTTTTTGACCCAAATCTCGTACCGAATTAATGGCTTCTTGAATGGTTTTATAATTGCCTGTTCCGTCTTTTGAAACTACCAACTTAGATGGAAATACAACTGATGAAATGATTTGTTTTTGTGCGTTTAGCACAAAACTAAATAGCAAGAAACCAACAAATAAAATGCTCTTAAAATCTCTTCTCATAAATTAAAATTTACGCTTTCCATGTATGCTTACCAATTGTATTCATGCCATTTAAAAAAACTTCTATAACACAAACTGTATCTTTTTTAAAATCACTTAACTTAATAAGGCTGCCTTAATGGGCAGCCTTATTAAGTTTTTTCTGAAAAACAATTTAATTAGTACCCAGGATTCTGTGGTTTTAAATTATAATTTGCATCAATCGAAGCCTGAGGCAATGGATACAACTCACTCTTGCCTGTTACAAAACCGTACCCAATATAGTTTACATAAGTTGTGGTAATATTTGCATTTTTGTACCAAGCTATTTTATTGGCAGCAGCAATTGCAGCCGCAGGTGTAATGGTATTATCAATTGGTATAAAAGCAGGTGTTGCAGTATAAAAAGAATTCGCCCAAATTTTACCATCGGTCGCTAACGCATTTTGGTAAAAATACATTGAAGCTGGCAAGTTAGCAGACATCGTATATGATGGAGGTGCCGTCATATAACTTGGTGCAGTCATTGCTAGTCCAGCAGCCATATTTGCTAAATTTGCTTTGGTTTCTGTTAGAGCAGTATTTAATAAATTCCACCTAATTAAATCGAATTTACGAATGCCTTCTCCACCAAATTCTAGCCCTCTTTCTCTTACCAATAATTTAAAAAATCCATCTTTATCGGTAGGAACTACAGGAACCAATGCAGCATTTCCGCTATGACCTCTTTGGCTTACTTCTTTAAAGTTGGCTATTGCATTGACACTTGGTCCATTACTAATTTCATTGTCAACCTCTGCATTCATTAACAACACATCAGAGAATCTAATTAAAGGCCAGTTTAATTGAAAATTTTGAATGGCTGTATTAGAAGCCGGAGTAAGTGTTACAGGATTTGTACCAGTAGTTGCACCAGAACTCATATAATAACTTGGGCTAGTAATCCAATCTCTTCTAAATTTTCCATCATAAATACTATTACTTGCATGGCCTCTACCATAAACATCTCTTACTACTTCAAATGGTACAAATGTTACATCTCTTCTTTCATCGGTAGAATCAAATTGATAAAAATAAGTAGGAAGCATGTTACCTAAAGAGCCGCCAACGCCATTTATTTTGGTGCCATTTTGAGCGCCTATTTTACTGTCGGAATTTGTTCCATTAGCCATGGCAACTTGCATAATTAATTCACCAGAAGCATCAATCGCTTTGTGCGCATCAATCACATCTCTCCAGAATGATTTATAGCCACCTGTAAATAAAGTATGCTGACTTCTATTACTAATTAAAGTATCGGTTTCGGCTTTGGTTATTTTATAATAATCTAAATAATTGCTTAATCGACTCATTTGTCCATTTTGACGTAATGAGTAGCCACCTGCAAATAAGGCAATTTTAGCACGTAAAGCCATTGCAGTTCCTTTTGTAAATCGTTCGTCTTGTGAAACAGTTGATCTCCAAGGCAATAATAGTTTTGCTGTAGCAAGGTCTGCTAAAATATGGTTGTAAATAGTATCGCGATTAGTTCTACCCAAGAATAAATCTGGCAAAAATGTAGATGGCTGCCATTGCGCCGGAACATCACCCCAAATACGCATTAACTCAAAATAGAATTGCGCTCTAATAACCAATGACTCGCCTAATAGTCTTTGTAATTCTGCTTTATCAGCTGCAGAACCAGTTGCGTATTGTGGCATTTTTGGAATAAAATAAATACAGTTATTGGCTCTTTCAATACCAGCATAAAACTGGTTAAATGTGTTTACAATATCAGTGTTGGCTGCAGACAATGTATAGTGCGCTTCTTCATGCCTTGCAGAACTCAAAGCAGAACCGCCACCCATAATACAGTCATCATCATAAGCATAATAATAACTTACCCTTATACCATATCCAAAATCACCCGCCATTGCCAAATAAGCACCCATTACAGCTGCTTTAGCATTAGGCACATTGTTAAATACAATGCTAGGGTCAATAGTAGAAAGTGGTGCCGGAGATAAATATTTTTTACAAGAAACAGTCAACAAAACCGCTACA
>JAPLEL010000004.1:5323-9344 GCA_026391415.1 Bacteroidota bacterium | reverse complement strand
CTTTTGGCCTAATTCCTTAAACCACCCTTTTTTATCGGGGGGCAAAAGTAAACGCCTTTATTTTGTTAACCAAAATTTAATGGGTGTTTATAACCCCTTATTTTGATTAGTAATAAATCGAATTTTTAAGAACTAATTCCGCTTTTTTTTGAAGCGGGTTGCAAATATAAGACTAGAAAACTTAGGAACAAAATTGAATTCAAATATTTATGAAATTTCAACGTTGTTTTTTGTTATTCTGTCTTCAAAGATCAACGCTTTTTTCACTTGCGGGGTGCAAAGATAAGGGTGGATTGTTTCTTGCCAAATCTTTTTTGAATTAATATTTATTGAAAGTTCGCAAAGTCTATTATAGCAAGAATTACAAGGGATAAATTATTTTTTTCGAATCTTGAAATTGAGTAGAAAAACTAGCATATTCGCCAAAATACAGCTGTATTGTAGATGGTTTTTTAAATTACCAATAAGTATTGATGGAATTCATTAGTTAGGAAACAGCACTTCCATTAAACATAATCCGTGTGCGGGCGCAGAAAAATCTGCCTTTGAACAATCCTTTGCATCGAGAATGGATTGGAAGTTTGCTGCGGTTATAGAACCCGTTCCTAATTTTAACATTGTGGCCACCAAACCACGTATCATTCCGCGTAAAAAACGGTTAGATTTAACTTCGTACACCAATAACCCATCCCTTTCCACCCATTTTGAGTGTTGTATCTGACAAATAAAGGTTTTGACTTGCGTATTTCGCTTTGAAAAAGAGGTAAAATCAGAATGCGCCAACACCATGCTAGCACCTTCATTTAGCGCTTCGAGATTTAACTTATAAGGATACAACCAGGCTGTTTCTATTAAAAAAGGGGCTTTAGACGATGTTATTGTGTATTGATAAGTTCTTGAAATGGCATCGAATCGGCAGTGTGTTGTTGGACTTACTGGAAAGATTTGCTTTATAACGATGTCTTTGGGTAAAACAGCATTGAGGTTATATATATGTTGTTCTGATATTTCAACGGTTGTGTCTGTATGGAAAAAATTCTGTGCAGCGTGCACGCCTGCATCGGTTCTTGAGGATCCGGTTAATTCAAAAGGTATTCTGAAAACTGTTTGCAATGCCTCGGTAATAGAAGATTGTATGGTTTTACCCGTATCCTGAATTTGGAAACCACAATAGGCTGTGCCTTTGTAGGCTAGTTCAATAAAATATCTTTGCATTCCCATTTATGGCGTTTGCTTTTTGCCTTTTGTGGCTGGTGCTGGAATAGTTAGACTTGGATCCATTGCTGGAATGAACAATAAAACAGTATCTATTTTTGATCCGTTTTGAACAGTATAGGCTTGGTTAATGCCATTGGCCCCTATTTTTTCGTAGGTTTTGGTAACATTACTAGTAGTAGTTGGAGCCTTATCTGGATTTGATTTAAGTAACTTATTCTCGTAATTAATTTTCACGGCCTCCTTTCCTATTGCATTTCGAATTTCTGCCTGAGAAACCAAATCGTATAAAATCCAACTATTATCGGCATTCTGTTTTAATCGAAAACCTCTGTCTTTTTCTGAAATTTCACAAATAAAGGTTTGGGTTACAAACTGGTTTTTTGGAAAATCTATTATTAAGGTGTACTTGCCAGATGCTAAACTTGGTATTAATAAATAACCAGTGGCATTAGAATAATAGGCCATATTGGCCATTTGAAGGTTAAATGGAATTTTGGTTTCCGTTTGTATATATAAAAAATAGGTTTTTTGGGCTTGGATACTCTCCATAAAAAACAGGCTTATTAAAAGCAGGATGATTTTTATTGGAAAATAGCTTCCGCGCATAGGGATTATTTGTTGTTGTAAAAATACTTGAAAAAATCATTGAACACTCATCCTTGTTTTTTATAGATAATGATTGGCTTTTTTACCTTTTAATGAATTAGTTGTGTTGATTTTGAACAGACAATTACCTTTATCAACTTAAAATAAACTAGATGAAACCTATTGCAGTACTAATTACCCTATTTGCCTGCTCTTTTGTACTTGCCCAAACAACTACTGTAAATGATGCTTGGAAAAAAGACTATCGAGCAACCGCTCCAAAAATTAACGACTTAGTGCATACCAAACTTGCGGCTAGTTTCGACTACGCACATGCCTACTTAAATGGAAAAGCGTGGATTACATTAACACCCCATTTCTATCCTACCGATTCTTTGCAGTTAGATGCCAAAGGAATGGATATTCATTCGGTTGAATTAGTTAGTGCTGGAAATTCTAGCAAACTGAATTTTAAATACGATGGTTTGTTTTTAAATATCAGTCTTAATAAAACTTATAAGAAAGGAAACAAATACACGGTATTGATTAACTATACGGCCAAACCAAATGAGTTGGCGGTAAAAGGAAGTGCTGCTATTACTGATGCAAAAGGATTGTATTTTATTAATCCTACAGGAGAAGATAAAGATAAGCCTACACAAATTTGGACCCAAGGTGAAACTGAAGGAACCTCTGTTTGGATTCCTACGATTGATAGACCGAATCAAAAAACAACCAATGAGTTTAGCTTAACGGTGCCTGCTAAATACGTTACGTTATCGAACGGAAAATTGGTTTCGCAAATTAACAATGCCAATAAAACAAGAACAGATAATTGGAAGATGGATCAACCGCATTCTCCTTATTTATTTTTTATAGGGGTGGGTGAATACGCAATTGTAAAGGACCGCTACAAAGGGAAAGAAGTAAACTATTATGTTGAAAAAAACTATGAAAAAGTAGCGCGTAAAATTTTTGGATTAACCCCAGAAATGATGCAATTCTTTTCTGAAAAAGTTACTGGCATTGAATATCCTTGGGTTAAATACAGTCAAATTATTGGACGAGATTATGTAAGTGGTGCTATGGAAAATACCACCGCTACTTTACACCAAGAAAGTGCGCAACAAGATGCGCGCCAGTTAGTAGATGGCAATGAATGGGAAGGCACTGTTGCGCATGAATTGTTTCACCAATGGTTTGGCGATTTGGTAACTGCAGAAAGTTGGAGCAATTTAACAGTGAATGAAAGCTTTGCAGATTACAGTCAATTACTTTGGCAAGAATACAAGTATGGTGCAGATGCTGCAGGATTTGAAAACTACAAAGAGATGCAGAACTATTTGGTTAGTGGCAGTCAGAGCAAAGACCTTGTGCGTTTTTATTATGCCGATAAAGAAGAAATGTTTGATGCAGTGAGTTACCAAAAAGGTGGGCGCATTTTACACATGTTGCGCAATTTAGTGGGCGACCAAGCATTCTTTGCCTCCTTAAATAAATACCTTACTGCCAATAAATTTGGTAATGGTAGTGCACATAAATTAAGATTGGCATTTGAAGAAGTAACTGGTAAAGATTTAAACTGGTTTTTTAATCAGTGGTATTTTGGCAATGGTCATCCAAGACTAGATATTAGCAGTGCTTATGATGCAGATACGCATAAAGCAATGGTAGTAATTAAGCAAACACAAAGTGGTGACAAGGTTTTTAGATTGCCTATGGCAGTTGATATTTTCCAAGGGACCCAAAAAACTAGACACCAAATTGTAGCGAACAGTAAAGCAGACACTTTTTATTTTGCAGCATTAGTTAAACCAGATTTAATAAATATTGATGCCGATAAAATTACTTTGGCTGAAAAAAGGGATACCAAAACCTTGGCTGAATTTATTTTTCAATACAACCATGCAGGTAACTATTTAGACAGACGCGAAGCCATTGAATATGCTAGTAAAAAAATGTCTGATACTGCCGGATTTAATTTAATTGTAAAAGCATTGAAAGATCCTTTTGATAGGATTCGTGCAAAAGCACTGGCTAGTTTTGCTAGTAGTAAATTAGATGCTACTGTTTTAGAAAGTATTGAAAACATTGCTAGAACAGATGCTAAACGCATAGTTCGTGCAGATGCGATTGATTTATTGGCTAAACAAAAAAATGCCAAATACGCTAGTTTATTTGTTGCTGCTTGCAAAGATTCTTCATACACAGTTGCTGG
>JAPLEL010000004.1:0-5258 GCA_026391415.1 Bacteroidota bacterium | reverse complement strand
GATTAGAAGCATTGGCTTTAATTGATAGTGTACAAGCTTTTGAAATTGCCAATAAATTATCTAAAGAAGAAGCAAAAGGAAGACTAAGTGGCGCTATCTCGAATGTGATTATTGAATTTGGTGATGAATCATCATTTGATTTTATTTTAAATAATTTCTCAAAAATGCCATTTTCGCAAGAAAAATTTACCGCAATTGCATCGTTAGTGAATTTATTAGAGAAAGTAAAAACCAAAGCGAATTTTGAAAAAGGAGTTGATGAAATTGTAAAATTCAGAGACCTAATTCCAGAGCAGATTCGTGTGCAAACAACTCCTTATATTAACAATATGATTTTAAAAGGATTGGCCGATAAAAAAGATGCCGCTGGAGATAAAGTATTTGCAGATTATGTAAGAGGAAAAATCAGTAAATAATTATTTGACCAATATTTGACTGGTAGACTTAATGGTAAAGGGCGAATTAAAATCAGTCGTTTCAATATTTCCAGCAATATTTATATCAAGAAGCTCACTAACTAATAGTGAGCTTCTTTTATTATAGATGCGTTTGCCGGAACTAAATCCCTTCATTGTTTGCGTAATATTATTACCAGTTACTGAAGAACTTAATTTCATATTAATATTACTACTAACCAATACTTCAATGGTTGTTGGTGTTTGCGAATTGATGGTATACTGATTGGTAATAATTGAACTATCTACTTTTATAGTATCTGCCCATTGGTACCCTTCTTTAAAATTGATGGGATTGATGGCAAGAAAAAATTTGTCGGCATCATTCACATTCATATTCACTGGCGTAACTATTCCGTCTATTTTAGTATTGGAAATTAGTTGGTGATTATCTACGGCTAAAGTTTGTGGCTTGTTTAATAAAGCGAGTATGTTTACAATTTCAGGCATTTTATTATCTAATACACTATCAGTATCTAAATGATGTTCGTTGCCCAAACTACTTGTTTTAAGCTTTATACGACGGGGTATTAATTCTAAAGAATATCCTGTATTAGTAACTGATTTTATTTGATAGTCGATGGTTGTTTCATTGACGCCTTGCATTTCAGTGTGTTGATCTAAGGTTATTAGATCTGTTGTATTTTTAACTGTAGATACTGCTGTAAATTTTGTGCCTGAAGTAACTGGAATGTATTGTGCTGTGAGTGTTTTTGTACTGAAAAATATCAGACAAAATATCATTGCGATTTTTATAGGGATATTATTCAACTTGAAAGGATTGAATTGGTTGCTGATTTTTGGTAGCCTTTGTGTGTATGTGAATTAAAAAAAATGAATTGTTGTTGATTGTATATAAACTGTGTGTATATGTGAGTTAAAAAAATTTAATCCTTTATTGATTGTATATAAACTGTGTCTTTATTAAAAAACCTTGATTTGTTTGCTGATTATAGGTTTTCTATTGTGTGTAGTAAAGCAAATTAAATTAGTTGATAAATGAACAACAGCGCAATTAGCTTTTACCAACTTCCGCTAGCGCCACCACCGCCACTACTTCCACCATCGAAACCGCCGAAACCGCCTCCACTATCGTCTCCGCCAAAACCGCCACCACCTCTGCTTCCGCCACCGCCGGATAACAAAGAGGCCCAGAACAATGTTTGAGCAATATTTCCTGCGCCAGAACGGCTCATTGTACTACCGCCTCCGCCACGACTAGATCCTACAATAAGAAATACCACTATTAATATACCCAAAAAAAGCAAGGCACTTCCGCCATCGTCTTTACCCTTTTTTGCTTTTTTAATTTTATACTCTCCTATTGCTGCTTGTGCAATGGAATTAGTTGCTAAATCTAAGCCGTGATAATAATCTCTTACTTTAAAGTATGGTGCAATATCATTTCTAATAATACTGGCTGTTGTAATATCGGGGATTGCGCCTTCTAAACCATATCCTACTTCAATTCTAATTTTATGGTCGTCAATAGCAGCAATAATTAATACGCCGTTATTTGTTTTTTTACTGCCTATTCCCCAAGACCTAAATAGTTTGATTGCGTATTCTTCAATTGGATAATCATTGAGTGTTTTAATGAGTACAATGGCTATTTGATTGGAACTGCTATCGTCAATGGCAACTAATTTTTGCTCGAGAATTTGCTTTTGCTCTGGCGATAATACATTGGCCATATCCGTTACCAATGATGGCTGGCTTGGCTTTGGCAAAATATCTTGCGCATTAACTAGCGTAATGGATAAAATACTACATAATATAATTAAGAATTGCTTCATGCTTTTATTTGCCAAAAACGATATCGTTGGGCAATTCATTTTTATCTGTTAGCGTATTGTATGGAAAATGTGTTTGTAAGGCTATTCCAATTTCTTGAATGATGTTTGCAATACCAGTAGCGTAATTCTGTTGGTTAAAATGAGAGAGCATTTTTTTAACTTCTGTATTCCAGAATGCATCTCCTACTTTTTGGTGTATGCCTTCGTCGCCAAAAACAGCCAATTGTTTGTCTTTCATTGCAACATATACCAGCACTGCATTACGTGCTTCTGTTTGGTGCATATTTAATGATTCAAATAATTCTTTGGCACGCCTTAATGGATCGATATAATTGCAATGACTTTCTATATATATACGCACCTCGCCGCTGGTTTTTAACTCAGCGGCGTGGATTGCTTGTACGATTTGTTCTTTTTGTTCAGCTGAAAAATAATCAACTGCTTTCTTTTTGAATAGTGAGAACATGGATCGATTTTAGAATTTTACTTCGGGTGCTTTTTCTGATCCAGCGTCTGCTTTAAATCCTTCTTTTACTTTAAAGCCAGTGATATTAGCTAAAAGATTGATAGGAAATGAACGTGCTTTAATATTATAGGCTGCAACAGCTGCGTTGAAGTCGTTACGAGAAACTTTAATTCTGTTCTCGGTACCTTCCAGTTGCGCTTGCAATCCTCTGAAAGCTTCGTTCGCTTTTAGGTTTGGATAATTTTCAGTAACCACTAATAGTTTACCCAAAGCTTGAGACAATTGTCCTTGAGCAGCCTGAAATTGTTGAATTTTTTCTGGGCTAAGGTCTTTTGCTTCTAGTTTAATTTGAGTAGCACTTGCACGTGCTTGAATAACATTGGTTAAAGTTGTTTGCTCGAAGTTGGCTTCTCCTTTAACGGTGCTAACTAAGTTTGGTATTAGATCTGCGCGGCGTTGGTAATCACTTTGTACATTGTTCCAAGCAAGACTCACTGTTTCATCTTGTTGTACTAAACCATTGTATCCACTCCAACCACAACCAGCAAGTAATACTACTACTGCAGCAATTCCGATAAGGACTAAATTTTTTGTGCTCATTGTTGTAATTTATTTTTTCTTTAATGAATTTACGTTGTTTACTTAACAAAAACCTTGCTAAAATAATCCATTAACAGAGATTTAATGATTTACGAAAATTATTTTTGTGTTATAGCGTCAATTCCTGGTAATGATTTGCCTTCGAAATATTCTAACATAGCACCACCACCAGTAGATACATAGCTTACTTGGTTGGCAAAACCAAATTGGTTTACAGCGGCAACACTATCTCCTCCGCCTACTAATGAGAAAGCCCCATTTTTAGTGGCTGCTGCTACTGCAACGGCTATTGCCTTTGTGCCGTGTTGAAATTTTTCCATTTCAAAAACACCCATTGGACCATTCCAAAGAATGGTTTTAGAACGTTTGATAACATTTGAAAACTGTTCAGCAGCGTTTTCGCCAATATCTAGGCCCATCCATCCGTCGGGGATACTATTGCTTGGTGCCGATGAAGTATTTGCAGTGGCAGAAAATGCATCTGCAATAATTGAATCACTTGGTAAATGGATGTTTACGCCTTTTGATGCGGCTGTTTTTAACAATTCATTTGCCATATTTAATCGGTCGTTTTCGCAGAGTGAATTGCCAATTTGTCCGCCTTGAGCTTTCATGAATGTATAAGCCATTCCACCTCCAATAATAATATCGGTAGCTCTTTGTAATAAGTTTTCGATAATTAAAATTTTATCAGAAACTTTTGCTCCGCCTATAATCGCTGTAAAAGGGGTTTCACTTTTGTGCATTACTTTTTCGGCACTAGCTACTTCTCCTTCCATCACCAATCCAAACATTTTTTTATCGGCAGCAAAAAACTGCGCAATAACAGCTGTGGATGCATGTGCACGGTGTGCAGTACCAAATGCATCGTTAATATATATATTGCCAAGCTTACTTAATTTTTGTGCAAAATCTGCATCGCCTTTTTCTTCTTCTTTATAAAAACGCAAATTTTCTAATAACAAAACTTCGCCAGCATTTAATGAAGCAGCAAGTTCTGTTGCTGAAGCTCCAATACAATCATCTGCAAATTTTACGGTAACACCTCCTAATAATTCACTTAAATGTGCCACCACATGCTTTAATGAATATTTTTCGGTAGGTCCATCTTTTGGACGACCCAAATGACTCATTAAAATAACACTGCCACCATCTACCAATATTTTTTTAATAGTTGGTATGGTTGCACGCATACGATTATCATCGGTAATAATGTATTCGGCATTCAATGGAACATTAAAATCAACACGAATTAGCGCTTTTTGATTTTGAAAATTGTGGTCAGAAAATTGGCTCATGATCATTTGTTTTAAAAATTAAAAAACCGCAGAGTCGAGATGGTGCAGAGAAAATCAACTCGGCACCAACGTCTCTGCGGTTTATAAATAGAATATATTAAGTACTACTTGATTAATCCAGCAAAATATTTTACTGTGCGAACCAATTGAGACACATAACTCATTTCATTATCGTACCAACTAACTGTTTTTACTAATTGGGTATCGCCAACAGTAATTACTTTAGTTTGGGTTGCATCGAATAAAGAACCATAATGGATACCAATGATATCGCTGCTTACAATTTCGTCTTCGGTATATCCAAAGCTTTCATTGCTTGCCGCTTTCATTGCTGCATTGATTTCTTCAATGGTTACTTTTTTAGTTAAAATAGAAGTTAACTCAGTTAATGATCCGGTAATAGTTGGAACACGTTGAGCACTTCCGTCTAATTTACCTTTTAATTCAGGTAATACTAAACCAATTGCTTTGGCAGCACCTGTACTATTTGGAGTAATATTTGCTGCTGCTGCTCTTGCTCTACGCAAATCGCCTTTTGGATGTGGTGCATCTAAAGTATTTTGATCATTGGTATAAGCATGGATAGTTGTCATGAAACCTGTAACAATGCCGTAATGGTCATTTAATGTTTTAGCCATAGGAG
>JAPLEL010000017.1 GCA_026391415.1 Bacteroidota bacterium | reverse complement strand
TCCTGCTGCTGGCTATGACGCTGCAATCGGACCATGGAATGGTTATGCTGTTTGGATGGGAATTAAAGATAACCAAGTATTAAATCCATTGGTTGAAGCAGATCCTGCTAACTACCAGTTTTCTGTTACTACTACCAATGAAATGGGTAATGCTTATGCAGAAATCACTTTATTAAAAGGCTTAACATTTAAGTCATCAATTTCTGCTTCAGTAATTGATAACCGCCAAGGAGATTACAGAGGTACTTATACTAAAGATCGTGCTGCTGTGAATTTACCAAAAGCAACTTATTCAACTTCTGATTATGCCATTTATACATTCGATAATCAATTGAATTATAATTATGCAAAAGGAAAAAGTAAGTTGAGTGTTACTGCTTTACAAAGTGCCTATAAAAACACTGTTGAGTCTTATTCAATAGCAGTACAAAATTTACCTTATGCATCTGCTTGGTATAATTTAGGTACAGCAGGTTTATCGAATGTAACAGCTGTTAATAGTAGTTACGCGCTAAATACATTGCAATCTTATATGGGTAGAATTAACTACACCTTTAATGATAAATACTTGTTAACCTTAACAGGCAGAGGTGATGGTGCGTCTCAATTATCTAACAATAATAAATGGGCATTCTTCCCGTCTGGTGCATTAGCATGGCGTTTGGGTGATGAAAATTTCATTAAAAAAACCAATATTTTCTCTGATTTAAAATTAAGGGTTAGTTATGGTCAAGTAGGTAATGCAAACGTTTCTCCATATAGTACACAAGCATCTATCTTGAATACTATTTATGGATACGACCAAGCTTTGGGAAATGGATTTGCACCAGGGAATTTGGGTAACCAAGATTTGAAATGGGAGAGAAGTGAAGAGTTAAACCTAGGATTAAATTTCGGCTTTTTAAACAATAGAATTTCTGGAGCAATAGAAGTATATAATAGAACAACCAAAGATTTGATTTTAAAACAAAATTTACCTACTTCTACAGGGTTTACAACTGTAAATGCGCACGTGGGTAGAATTTCAAATAAAGGGGTCGAAATTCTTTTGACTACTCGAAACGTAGCTAACAAACCTTTCTCTTGGACTACCTCTATTAATTTTGCAAAAAATATTAATAGAATTGAAGAGTTATCAAATGGTGTTAGTGCTATTATTGGTAATAGTTTGTTTGTTGGTTCTCCAGTTAAAGTGTATTACGATTATAAATTTGCTGGCATCTGGCAGATTGCGGATAGTGCATTAGCCAAAACTTTTGGACAAGCACCAGGATCTGTAAGAGTAGTTGATCAAAATGGCGATGGCGTTATTTCTTCTGCAACAGGTAAAGATGACCGTGTTGTATTAGGAACACAATTACCAAACTTCACAATTGGTATGACCAATAGAATGAATTTTAAACAATTTGATTTATCGTTTATGATGTATTATCGTAATGGAACATTGTACAACAACAACTTGTTGAATGGTACCATGGGAGATTATACCAATACACGTTATAACCACATCGTATTAAATTATTGGACTAGAAATAATCCTACAAATGACTGGTATGGAGTGGGTGTATCTCAACCATACAAATCAGCCATTCAGTACGAAGATGCTAGTTTCTTAAGGATATCTGATATTACCCTTGGTTATACTGTTCCAAAAGTTAAATTAGACAAATGGAATTTAGACAGAATGCGTGTTTATTTACAATTAACTAATCCGCAATTCTTCACTAAATACCATGGTCAAGACCCTGAGTACAATTCATCTTCTTATATAGATGATGTGCCTTATGTCATTTACACTTTTGGTTTAAATATTGGATTCTAAACAAAAACAAAAATTACTTTAAAAATAAATCTTATGAATATTTTTAAAAATTTCCGAAAAGCATCCATTGGCATTGCATTAATATGCATTGTTGGAGCTGGTTGCAGTAAGAATTTTCTAAATGAAATTAATCCTTCAAATAGAACAACCGACACTTATTATAACGATGCAACAGGGTACGAAAGTTTGGTAACTTCTTGTTATCCTTTATTAAGAGATATTGCCCA
Source organism: Bacteroidota bacterium (assembly GCA_026391415.1). Lineage (GTDB taxonomy): Bacteria > Bacteroidota > Bacteroidia > Chitinophagales > Chitinophagaceae > Sediminibacterium. Next base: position 3,398 of record JAPLEL010000017.1, on the reverse strand, counting down.
ACAAAGAATTCTATCTTATGGTGGAACAGACGTGTTTGCACAAGCTGGCTGGGGTGGTATCTATTTCAATCAACCCAATCAATTGGGTAGTCAATACGACCAGTATGATATTCGATTGAATGCATCACTAGGAGACCTTCAAACACTTTGGGATTTCTTGTATCGCGAAATCAATCGTTGTAATGCTGCAGTAGTAAGAGCTCCGGGTGTAATTGGTATGGCCGACTCATTAAAAACTGTTCGTGTTGCCGAAGCAAAGTTTTTGCGTTCATTATGTTATTTCTGGGCAGTACAACAATGGGGTGATATTCCAATGCCTTTAGTTGAAACAACTACTGCAAGTTTAGAAGTAGTAAAGACTCCTGCAAAAGATGTGTACACACAAATCATTAAAGACCTTATTGAATGTGTAGCAAAATTACCAACAAAACAAATTCAAACTGGCCGTGGAACACAAGGAGCTGCTAAATTTTTATTGGCTCGTGTGTACTTAACCCGTGGTTGGAACTTCAATAATTCTTTGGGTGGTACACCTGCCGACTTTACAAGTTCTTTACAATTATGCGATCAAATTATTGCATCAGGATTATATCCTCTAGAAGCAAACTGGAATAATCTTTGGCCTTTACACAATACCAATCCTAACAAAGAAACTGCCACAGCGGCAAGTTCTGTTGCGGTTGCTAATGCAAGTAAAGAAATCATTTTTGCAGTGCAATATGCGAATGCTTCTAGTTATAACGGAGATCCTAGTGTAGGTACCTCAACAATTGGTAATGATATGCATGGTAGATTTGGTGGTGGACCAAGTGGTGTTGCACAACAAGCTAGAACAAGTGCTTACAATCGTGTAAATGGTGGTGTGAGCACAACTTGGGCTGCGTATCGTTTATTCGATCCAGTTATGGATACACGTTATGCAGGTACTTTTAATAGTGTTTGTTATGCAACTACAGCAGGTACTGTTTCATTAGCAACCAACAAACCTTTCCCTCAAGCAATAACACTTAGTTATGTTGCTGGAGATACTACGGGTATTGCTTTACCTTGGAATGCACCAGCAACTACTGCTGCACAAAGAGGTGTTGATATACCTGGTGGAACCAAAAAGTATTCTGTTATCAATACCAATGAATACCAAGGGTTAGGATATATTTCAGTTGGTAATGCCATTGTAGACAACTTGGCTTGGGGTCAACCCATGTTCTGGAAATTCTTTCAACCAGGTATTTTATATGGTGATGGCTATTCTACATTTAACGATCCTTTATTTCGTTCTGCAGAAGCATATTTAATGGCTGCTGAAGCCATTGTAAAAGGTGGAACTGGTGCCGTTTTAGGTACAGCAGATGTTTACTATAATAAAATTTTAGATCGCGCTTTAGGGACTGCCAATGCTGGTAAATCTCCAATGCGTGCTACTAATCCAGAAAAAGTAGATGATCCTATCACGAATATTGTTTCTTACAGAGCTACTGCAGCTAATATCACTGTTGATATGATTTTAGATGAGTCTGCAAGAGAATTGTTAGGAGAAGGCAATCAAAGATGGTACGACTTAAAACGTACAGGAACCTTACTAACTCGTGCAGTAAAATACAATCCATGGATTGGTTATGGTTTAACCGGAACCCCATTGATAGCTGCTAAACACCTTTTAAGACCAATTCCTCAAGGAATGTTGGATAATTCTAATCCTAGAATTGAACAAAATCCTGGGTATTAATATAATTTGATTCTTATAGTAAAGAGGCTGTATCGTTTAAATCGATACAGCCTCTTTCTATTTTGAACCCGAATTAAAAATTTATTGATGCTTTTTTTCAGATCTATTTGAGCGTAGTAGGTATATTCTATTCATTAAAAAGGTCTTTTTTAAGTTGTCACTATTAAAATGACTCTTTTGTAGGCTGCTTTTTAACTTATGTCTACACTTTCGCAATCGTTATAGTAAATAATTTTAACAATTTAAATGCTTTACTAAAAGGTTTTACCTAAGTTTAATTTCTAATTGCGACAGAATTAAATCAATCGCAATTAAAATTTAATAACAATTGCCAAATCCAAATTGCCGATTTATGAGAAAAATCCTTCTTCTTATTGTGCTTATGTGTTGCTCTGTCAGCATATTATGGGCACAAACCCGCCAAGTTTCTGGTAAAGTAAATAACGAATCCGGTGCCCCACTTGTTGGTGCAAGTATTACTGTAAAAGGCTCTACAAAAGGCGTTGTTACAGATGCTCAGGGAAAATTTACCATTGCAGTTCCTACAAAAGGAAATACTGTATTGGTAGTTAGTTCTGTTGGTTTTACCAACCAAGAACTATCAGTAAATAACCAAACAAACTTATCTGTCAAATTAGCTTCAGAGTCTAAAGCATTAGATGATGTTGTTGTTGTAGGATATGGTTCTGTTAAAAAGAAAGACCTAACAGGTGCTGTGGGTTCTGTAAAAGCAGCGGAAATTGTTAGAGGTAACCCAGCGAATGCAACCCAAGCTTTGCAAGGTCAAGTACCTGGAGTTGTAGTTACAAAATTAAGTAACAAACCTGGTGCTATTTGGTCTATTGCCATTCGTGGTGAAAATACAATCACGCCAAATCCTAATGCCAATGGTGCAGTGAATCAAACACTGACTACGAGTGTTCCGCAGTTTCAGGGAACTGAACCATTAGTAGTTATAGATGGAATTATTGGTGGTAAACTTCAAGATATTAATCCTGCAGATATTGAAACAATCGATATCTTAAAAGATGCATCTTCTACTGCTATTTATGGTTCTAGAGGTGCGAATGGGGTTGTTATTATATCATCTAAAAGAGGTGCTACTGGAAAACCAAGAGTAACCCTAGATTCCTATTATGGTATGAAAACACCTGCGCATTTGCCTGAAATGCAAAATGCACAACAATGGTATAAAACAGCTATTGAAGATGCTTCATTGAATCTTGGATACGCAGTTACACCAATAAGTGTATTTAACGTAAATGAGTTAGCCATTATAAATTCTGGAAAGTCTACAGATATTCAACAAGAGTTAACCGAGCCTGGCATTAATACAGGTAATACATTGGCTATTTCTGGTGGTAATGCTGGTACTTCTTATCGTGTTTCTGGTGGATATATTCAAGAAGTGGGTATGATACCAAACACCAACTATAAGAAATACAATATGAATGCTGCATTAGTATCTCAAGTTGCCAAATTCTTAAAAGTTGGTATAACATTGTATGAAAACTACTCTACTAACCCTACTGGTTCATTAGAAGTTCCAAGAACAGTTTATAGAACAAGACCAACTGCCACTATCCTCTTCGACGCCGGGGTTGGCGCCGCAGCCGCCCGCAAAGTCGTCGCTCGCGCCGGTCAAGCTGCCCTGCACGAGGAAGCGGGTTCC
>JAPLEL010000053.1 GCA_026391415.1 Bacteroidota bacterium | reverse complement strand
TGTTAATCAATTTAAGGATGGCAGTTCAAATAATCCAAAACTAATTACTAAAGCTATTCAAGATGCAGGGATTGGAATTAAAACAAACTATTCTAATGGAAATGCAAGTTCACAACCATTGCCAAGTACTTTTCCTTTAGGTTATTATGGTTATTACACAATGAAATATGAAATTACTTGTCAACTATATTGTAGTTTTTTAAATTCTTTGACTTATACATAACAAATATATCTTTTAGACGCTCCGAATAGTGCTCCCACTCTTGCTAGCCCAGGAAACAAAATAAACAATAGATACGGATATAATATTGAAGTTAAATCTCAAAATGCATTAGAGCCAGCGGTCTATGCATGTGATGCTACAGATGACAATAGTTGGAACGCTGATAATGATGGATTAGAATTGCCTGTTTGCTTAAAAATTCAAAATCTATTGTCGTTTTTAGATTGGGCTGCCCTAAGGCCTATGACAGAATTTGAATATGAAAAAGCGTGCAGAGGGCCGCTTACTCCTGTTAGTTATGAAAATGCTTGGGGAACAGCAGCATTCTCTACCAGTTATACAATTGTTAATCGGTTTAAAACAACTGAATATAGTTCAACAGCTCCATTAGGGTTGACAAATATTCAAGGGAACATTTTATACAGAGTTGGTATAGAAGCCACTTCATCGTCTGACCGAGTTCATGCTGGCGCTACTTATTATGGGATTTTAAATATGACAGGAAGTGTATTTGAACGTTGTTTAGGAGGATTTAATAGCGACTTTTCAGCTTTTACAAATATAAATGGTAATGGGAATATAAGTTCCACAGCTGGTGCAGATGTAAATGGATGGCCTTCTCCTAGTTCCACTAACTACATTGAAAGAGGAGGGTCTGCTGGTAATGAAGGATATAGGCAACAATCGGTAAGTAGTAGATTTAGGAATAATTTGGGTGATGACTATTCTCATGTATTTGGCGGCAGAGGGGTAAGATCATACTGATGACATTTAATTTAGTATGAAAAAACTAGTATTCTTACTTGTATTTATTTATTTGTCTAACATTGACTATGCGCAAATAGTGCTGCCGTCAATGCGTATGTTAAGTTTACCAATAGCGTCACCTAAATCTATTTTTAAAGGAGGCACGGGCTATACAACACAAAGTAATTTTTTGCTTCAAAGTAATTGTACGCCAGTATTTGCAAATAATATTTTTAAAGGAGGCGCGGGCTTTACAACACAAAGTAATTTTTTGCTTCAAAGTAATTGCTCTCCAGTATTTGCAAATAATATTTTTAAAGGAGGTGCGGGCTTTACAACACAAAGTAATTTTTTGCTTCAAAGTAATTGCTCTCCAGTTTATGTAAACAATATTTTTAAAGGCGGCGCGGGCTATACATCACAAAGCAGTTCTTTGCTTCAAAGTAATTGCACACCAGTATTTATAAATAATATTTTTAAAGGAGGAGAAGGGAATACTTCTCAAAGCAAATTTTTACTTCAAAGTAATTGTACGCCTGTTTATGTAAATAATATTTTTAAAGGAGGAAGCGGCTTTAGTTCTCAAAATATTTCTTCCTTTAACTATGGAATGATATTAAGTTTAGATGCAGCTTCTTACGCTGGTTCAGGAAAATTATGGAATGACATAAGTAGTAGTGCCAATAATGCCAGTTTTGTAAATACGCCAACATATAATAGTGCTAATGGGGGATATTTTGTTTTTGATGGCAGTAATTATGCAACAAGTTTCTCTAATAATATATCGCCTGCAGGAAATTCACGTACAATAAACGTTTGGTGCAATATTGCATCTACTTCAAGGATGGGTTTAGTAGGAACTAGAGACGATAATCACGCAGCACCTAATGGTTGGGTCTTAGATTTATATGGTGGAAATGTAAGGTACTATCATACCGGAAAAGGCGAGCTAACAGTAAATGCTGTAATGTCAACTAATACATGGTATATGATAACAGCTACATATAATTATGCAACTCAAACCGCTGAAATATATGTTAATGGAGTTTTAAGGGTACAGGTAGTTTAACTAGCGATAACAATGTGCCTGCTTTTAATGGCGTTTTATTCACAGAAGATTTTGATGCATACCCAAATAATTTTATTGGAAAATATGCCACTATAAATATTTTTAATAGAGTATTGTTGCCATGTGAAATAGTATCAAATTTCAATTTAACCAAATCGAGATTTGGCATACAGTAATTGAAAAAAAAGTTTTTTGTTTGAAACTTTTATTACTCCAAACCAGTAGCTCCAACTAAGTAAATATTATCACCCCTTCCACTTCCGCAACTGCTGCAAAACAGCCCTTAAATCTTTTGGAACCTCGGCTTCAAGTGCATATTCGGTATTGCCTAAAGTAAATTTTAATAATTGCGAATGCAGGCCAAGGCGGTTTAGTATGGGTCTTTCTTCATCGGCAATTTTGGCCAATTTAAAATTACGTTTTAGGGCCGATAACAACATTGGTTGCCCGTCTCCATAAATGGCATCACAAACAATGCTATGGCCTATATGTTGCATGTGTACGCGTATTTGGTGTGTGCGTCCGGTATGAATTTGAAACTTTACCCATGAGTAAGATCTAAACGTTTCTAGCGCTTCATAATCGGTTAATGAAACTTTTCCATTAGCATGTGTGAGCATTTTTGTGGCTTTGCCTGGATGTTCCATAATGGGTGCATCAATGCTTCCCTTTGGGGTCATCATATTTCCGTAAACCAATCCTACATAATATTTTTCCATTGATCGCCCTTCAAATAAGGCCGACAATTCTTTGTGACTTTCTTCGGTTTTTGCAAACACAATTACGCCACTCGTATCTCGGTCTAATCGGTGCACCGTATAGATCGATTCGTATTTTTGTTTTAAGAGATCCTTTAAAGAAATATCCTTGCCTAACCTATCAGGAATACTTAATAATCCGGATGGTTTATTGATGGCAATAAATTGGTCGTTGTCGAAAATAATATCGAGTTGCATGTGGCTATCTAATACGGTTATTCAAAAGGATCATTCAGTGCATTCTTTGATTTACGTACAAATGATTTGTTCATAAATTTCAAGAGCCTTACTTCTTTTTCTGCCAAGAAACGAAACTTGCCACGCTCTACATTTTTTTTGGTAAGGTTGGCAAACATCACACGGTCTAGGTTTTTTACATCGTATCCTAAGTGTTCAAAAATACGGCGTACAATTCTGTTACGACCACTATGAATTTCAATGCCTACTACTGTTTTGTCTTTTGCATCTGCATAAGCAACTGAGTCTGCTTGTACAGGTCCGTCTTCTAGTGTAACGCCCGTTAATATTGACTCTAAGTCTTTTTTACTAACTGGTTTATCGAGCGTTACTTCGTATACTTTTTTTATTTCGTAAGATGGATGTGTTAATTTTTGCGCTAACTCTCCATCATTGGTTAATAGTAAAACACCTGTTGTGTTTCTATCTAATCTACCCACTGGATATACCCTTTCTTGTGTAGCAGATTTTACAATATCCATCACTGTTTTTCTTCCCTGTGGATCACTTGCTGTGGTAATAAAATCTTTCGGCTTATTCATTAAAATGTATACCGAATTCTTTTGTAAAAAAACTTCTTTTCCTTTTACAATAATTTTGTCTTTACCCGAAACTTTGTATCCTGGTTCAAAAATTTTATCGCCGTTCACACTTACTTTTCCGGTCTTTACTAATTCAGCAGCTTCTCTTCTACCACATACACCTGAATGCGCAATAAACTTATTTAATGGCATGATGATGTCGGGAGAATTGCTATCTATTTGTGGACGGTCTGCTTTTGAAATTGGCTTTCCTTCTGCTCGAGGTAAACGTACTTCAGTATTTTCTGCTACTGGTTTTCCAGGGCGCGTATTTTCTGTTCTGTTGGATATTGGTTTGCCGGTACTTGGCCTGCCTCCTTCGGCAACACGTTGTTTAAACTCTTCTCTATTGGCTCCTGGTGCGCGTTTTGGTCCGCGGGAATTGAACTTTTTAGGCTCTTCAGTTACGATACCTAATTTGGCGTTTTTCTTTTTTAGTCGGAGTGCTTCGCCAGCGGCTCTTGCGTCTGCTTTGCCTCTTTTTTTCTCTTGGCGATATTCTTCTTTGATGGCGCTGCCTTTCTTTTTATTGGCAAACTTGTCGAAATTGTCGGAACGTTTTTGCATATTTTTCTATTTTGCTGTTTTTCAACAGGAATTGCAAAGCTAAGCTAATTCAGCAGAACAAGCTTTTTGGAGCAAATTTGATAAAGAGTTTGTTTTTTCTTAAATTCACAATGTGGAAAAAAGAGAAATTATTTATTTGGAATTTGAGGTTGATAAATTAACCAATTCAATTGAAAATGCCATTTCAGGAGAGGTATTTAATACCTTAATTAAGGAATTGGCTCCATCTGAATTTAAATTGATAAAAAGAAATGACTGGGCTTTTAATTGGCAAAATGAAGTTAAATCAATAAACAAGCAGGTTTTTATTTTAACCACTTCAAGCAATCCATTAATAATACAAGGACTTATTTCATTAACAGATAAAGGAGATCATATTTTTATGGAATTGATTGAAAGTGCAAAATTCAATAAAGGGAAATCTAAACTTTATAGAGGAGTTGCAGGAAATCTTGTGGCTTTTGCTTGTAAATTATCATTTGAAAAAAAATACGAAGGAGTCGTTTCTTTTATTGCTAAAACACAACTGATTAAACATTATCAAGAATCTTTAGGCGCAAAATTATTTTCCGATAATAGAATGTATATAGATTCAAAGGAAGCATACCAGTTAACAAAAAAATATTTTAAAAACTTTCAGATATGATAGATTATAATAAAATGGATGAAAAGGATTTCATATTTATCAGCAAGCCTAAAAATACAAAATCCGACAAGGCGTTTAGTGATTTTCTCAAATCACGCATTAAAAAAACAACCCGTACCAAATTGATAAAAAAAAGTAAATCAGTCCAGCCAAGCGAATAATTCTTTTTATTTATTCGCAGACTTATTAGCCAACTGTCCGCAAGCGGCATCTATGTCTTTACCGCGACTTTTACGCAAGCGTGAGTTAACCCGATTTTTTTCTAAGTAGTTCATGAATTGCTCTGTAACTGCTTCGTCGGGCTTGGTCAATCTAAATGTATCGATAGGATTGTATTCAATAATATTAATTAAGTCGGCAGGTACTTGTCTATAAATTTTTACCAACTCTTCGGCATCCTTTAAAGAATCATTGAAGTTTTTGAATAATATATATTCAAAAGTTATTTCGTTTTGCGTTTGTTTGTAAAAATGATTTAAGGCTTCAATTAATATGGCAATATTATTGCTTTCATTAATTGGCATGATTTCATTTCTTTTTTTATCATTCGCTGCGTGTAAGGATACGGCCAATTTAAAACGTACTTTATCGTCGCCAAGTTGTTTAATTTGTTTGGCCACACCAGCTGTAGAAACCGTAATTCTTTTTGGACTCATAAACAATCCATCTTCGGCAGAAATTCTGTCAATGGCTTTTAATACATTACCATAATTCATTAATGGTTCGCCCATTCCCATGAAAACGATATTGGTGAGTTTTTGTTGGTGAACTCTTTCTGATTCTTTATTAATTAATACAACTTGATCGTAAATTTCATCGTAGGTTAAATTGCGTTTACGTTCCATGGTTCCTGTTGCACAAAACTTACAAGTTAAACTGCAACCCACTTGCGATGATACGCAGGCTGTTTTTCTTTCGGCGGTAGGAATTAAAACGCCTTCAATCATATGTCCGTCAAATGTTTTAAAACGCGATTTGATAGTACCATCTTCACTAACCTGTGTTAAGTTTACTTTTAATGCAGGTAATGAAAATTCTTTGCTCAATCTAGTACGCAACTCCTTGCTAATATTCGACATATCATCAAAGCTGTGCGCGTGTTTTTGCCAAAGCCATTCGTGTACTTGTTTTACCCTGAATTTCTTTTCGCCAATGGCTTCAAAATATTTTTCTAAGTCTGCCAAACTAAGCAGACGGATGTTTTTTAGTCCCTCATTCATGTTGCAAAGATACCTTTTGGCGCTTTGACAAGGGTAATTTTCTTATAATATGGCGCGAATTCTGAAAATCTTAAGGATTATTTGTTAAACAGATATCTTAACCTATTTAAAATATTATTATTTTGCGTGCCATTAGATTTGCCCATTTAAAAACAACCAAATATGAAGAAAATTAGTTTTTTATTGATTGCACTGATTGCAATTGGTACAAGTATTAAAGCCCAAGACACCCTTGCTTTAAAAGAATATACGGGCAAATTTATTTTTCCAGAAGGAAGCATTGTTTCTTATGTGGCAGTAACTGCTGAGAAGGGAAAATTGAGTTTTTCTTCGTCTCAAGGCACAGGTACTTTAGAAAAAGTTGCCGAAGATTCATTCAGTATACCTGAATACCAAGGCACTGGCAAGTATATTAGAAATGCCGACAAAAAAATTACGGGTGTGGTAATTGATGTGATGGGATACCATATGGTAGGCACTAAACAAGAGGTAACAAGTACCACTTATTTAATGGATCGTCAACCAATGTTAAAAGTTAAAAGAAAGCAATTCGTTATTAGCTAGTGGAGTTTGTTCGCCAGTTACTAAGTTTTTAACTACCAACGTATTTTCCAACAATTCCTTACTGCCTATAATAACGGCGTAAGGAATTTGTTTTTTATCGGCATACTTAAACTGCTTTTCGAACTTGGCGTTTTCATGAAATAGTTCACATGCAATATTTTGTTCCCTTAATTGTTGCATTAAACCAAATGCAGCCTTGCTTTCAGCCTCTCCTAAATTAAAAAACAACACTTTGGTTCCGGTTTGAACTTCTGCAGGAAATAAGGCTAATTCTTCCATTACATCATATATACGATCTACGCCAAATGATATACCAACACCTGGTACATTTGGTACGCCAAAGCTGCCTGTTAAATCATCATACCTGCCTCCGCCACCAATGCTACCCATTTGAACTTGGTTGGCTTTTACTTCAAAAATGAGACCGGTATAATAATTCAAACCCCTTGCAAGGGTAAAATCTGCTTGTAATTGTTGGCCTACAAAACTGTTTGCATGGTAGTTTAATAAGTATTCAATTTCTGCAATACCCGCAATAGCCGTTTCGTTACCAGCTAATAATTGTTTGAGTTGCGCTAGCTTCTCGGTATTTGATCCTTCAATACTTAAATAGGTTTCAATCGTTTGAATTTGGTTGGCATTTAAACCACGAAGGCTTAATTCTTCTTTTACTTTATCTAATCCTACTTTATCTAATTTATCAATAGCAACTGTTATGTCAACCATTTTATTGGCACCTCCACAAAATTCTGCAAGTGCAGCTAATATTTTTCGGCTATTGATTTTAATCACCGTATCTACCCCTAATTGTTTAAAAACAGTGGCATATATATTGGCTAGTTCTACTTCATTTAACAAAGAATAACTTCCTACAACATCTGCATCACACTGATAAAACTCGCGGTAGCGTCCTTTTTGAGGACGATCGGCTCGCCAAACGGGTTGTATTTGGTAGCGTTTAAAAGGCATGTTTAATTGCCCATGATTCATGGCCACATATCGGGCAAATGGAATGGTTAAATCGTATCGTAAAGCCCTCTCTGTTAAGTCTTTAGTATTCTTTCCGTCTAATATTTTTTCGAATGCAAGTTTAGATTGTTCTTGTTTTGCAGGGTTGTCTAGGCCATTATTGAGGATCTTAAAAATCAATTTATCGCCTTCGTCTCCATATTTACCCATTAAGGTTTCTAGGTTTTCCATTGCTGGCGTTTCAAGTGGTTGAAAGCCATAGTTTTCAAACACATTACGGATGGTTTGAAAAATATAATTACGCTTGCGCACAACAGTTGCGCTAAAATCGCGGGTGCCTTGTGGTAAACTAGGTTTGCTCATAATTGCTACTCTTGAATACAAATATAAGTAAACTGAAATTGGGTTTGAAAGCTAACAAGTAGTAGTATTTTAGCGTTTTATGGTTATGGAATCATTAAAAATCTGCATCTCTATATTTAATTAATCATTTTGTTTAAAATTGCTGAATGAATTTGCTTTTCTCAATAGAATTATTACCTAAATTGCCCACCCTATTCAACAAATAGTTAAATGCAAGAGAGTTTTAGAGATAAACAGCAAAAAAGTTATAATTTGATGCGCATGACATACGACTTAACTATGGCTGTGTTAATTTTGGGAATGGCAGTGGTGTTGTTACTTTGTGAGCGGTTGAAAATTGATCAGATTTCATCGATTGATGCAACCTTTCGCTATTTGTTTGGTGGGATTTGTATTTTGTATGGTGGATTTCGTTTGTATAGAGGGATAAAGAGGGATTATTAAGGGATGCAACAAATGAAAAAATATGGTTTTTTGTTCTTTGCAATCTTGCTGCTTTTTGCATGTAAAAATCAAAAAGCAGTGGATGATAGAGATACGCCAAACAAAGGAACCATTTATATAAGTGTAGACGAAAGTTTTAAACCGGTTATAGAAGAACAAATAAAAATTCATCATTCTTCTTTTCCCGAAACAAAAATTATTGCATCTTACAAGCCGGAAGTGGCGTGTTTAAGGGATTTGCAAAAAGATAGTACCCGGATGATTATTATTGCCAGGGGATTATTAAAAAATGAAACAGCGTTCTTTGAGTCGAATTTACAATACAAACCACAGTTTGCTATAATGGCTTACGATGCAGTGGCAGTCATTGTTAACCATGCTTCTAAAGACAGCATTTTTACAATGGCAGATTTAAAAAATATATTAACCGGAAAGAGCAAAAGAATAGCCGTGATGGATGGAAAAAACGCAACGAGCACGGTTCGTTTTTTACAAGACTCTATTTTAAGAGGGGCAAGCTTTGGTGCGAATGTAGTAGCATCAAAGAATAGTGCAGACGTTATAGATATTGTATCGAAGAATGAAAATGTAGTGGGGTTTGTAGGATTGAGTTGGGTTGGGGATAGTTATGATCCACAGCAGCAACAAAATTTAAAAAAAATTAGGTTGGCATTGGTTGAATGTGTGCGTTGTGTAGAGAAAGGTTTTTTTGCAAAACCATCTCAAGCATCCATTGCATATGCGCAGTATCCTTTACCAAGACCCATGTATTATATTTTAAAAGAAAATGCGCCGGGCTTAGGAACAGGGTTTATGAATTTTTTAAGTTTAGAAAGAGGACAATTGATTTTTAAAAGGGCTCTCCTGGTACCTGCTAAAATGAATTTTAATAAAAGATCAGGAAAAATTAAAGACTCAGATTAACACAATAACTATAAAAATTAACAAATGAAGAAGACAGTTTCGATGATGTTAACAGCACTGATGGTTGTACAGTTCGCTATGGCTCAATCAGTACCTGAGGGCATCAAACTATTGCAAAGCGTCTATAAATTAAATAGTGCGAAGGCGGTATTACAAAAGGCATACGATGCCAATCCAAAAGATCCTCAAGCCATTTATTGGTTAGGGATAGCTAATGTAACTAAGAACAGAGAAGTGTTGTCTAAAGATGGCATAGCTGCTGCAAGAGCTCTATACCAAAAAGCTTTGCAAGATGGCGTTAACGATCCGTTGATTTGGGTGGGCCAGGGGGCTTTGGATATTTTGGAAAGCAATAATGTAAATGCTGCTAAACAAAAATTTGAGCAAGCTATAACTACAACTACCGAAACTAAAGGAAAAAATAAAGGCAAACCAAGTGCCACTATTTTAAATGCAATTGGTATGGCCAATGCTTTGGGTGGATCTACTATTGGCGATCCTGCTTATGCTATTGAAAAATTAAAGCAAGCTGCTGCAATTGATTTAATCAATTCAGATATCTATTTAAACATGGGTATTTGTTATTTGAAAATGGGTGGTGAAAATGGTGGAGAAGCAGTAAAAGCTTTTCAAGAAGCCATCACACGCGATCCAAAAAACGCACGTGCTATGTGGCGTATTGGTAAAATTTACCAAAGCCAAAACAACAAAGAATCTTTGGAATTGTTTTTTAATAATGCCATTGCTGCAGACCCAGGTTTTCCAGCACCTTATTTAGAATTATTTAATTATTATTCTAACCGTGATGTTGTAAAAGCAAAAGCATATTTAGATGATTTTTTAAAGAATGCCGATAAAGATCCTGTGAACGATTTCTTTTATGCAGAATATTTATTTCGTGCAGGGAAATACCAAGAGTCATTGGATAAAGCAAAAGAAATTGAAAAGTCTTCGAGCCTAACAGCAGTGCCACGTTTGAGCCTTTTGTATGCATACAATTACGATCGTTTAGGTGATTCAGTTTCGGCAAAAAATAATGTTATTAATTTCTTTAATGCCAAATCAGAAATTCAAGCTACCGACTACGATTTAGCGGTTAAATTAGTGTCTAAATTTCCAGGTAACGAAGCGCAAGCTGTAGGATTTTTAGAGCAAGCAATAGCAGCAGATACTGCTCGTGTAAACAAATTAAATTACATGAACCAAGCAGCAGTAATTTATGGTAAAGCCAAAATGTATACACAGCAATTACAGTGGTTACAAAATGTAGTTGCTTTAAATGGCACTGTTACAGAATTTGATCATTATAATATGACGCTTGCGGCATTAAATTCAAAAGACTATGCTAAAACAATTGAATTAGCAAAAGCTTATATGGCCGCAATGCCAGAAAAACCTCAACCGTATTCTTTTTTTAGAAAAGCGGCTATTGCTTCTGATCCAGATACCACCAAAGGAGTTGCTTTAGAATACTTGAATTATCTTGATTCTGTTTATACCGTTGTAAACAAAGACAAGTATAAAAAGGATATATTTTTAAATAAGTATTATGCTATTAAGTATTACATTAATAAATTCAACGGCATCAAACAAAGTCCAGATTTCAAGTTCAAATCAGACGGTCAAAAATCAGAATCAGTTGAGTTATTCTTAACGGTTTGCCAAAAAGCAATAGAAGTAGCAGATAAAATGTTATTGCTGTATCCTGATGCAAATGATGATAATAATAAGTTTTCAGTTGGAGTGAAAGCTGAAATTCAAAAAAATATTGACTATTACAGCAAGCCGCCAGCTAAAAAAACCAGCGGAACTGCCACGCCAGCCAAGTAATTTTTAAAAAAAATACAAGAAATGACTCCTCTTTTTGAGGAGTTTTTCTTTTGTAACCAATACAGGCTTATTTTTGCGCCACTAATTCTTATTACATGAGTGGGTTGACGTTTTTTTTGGATGTAAATGAATCAAATTCTGCAGTTGATTACCTGCCAATTGGCCTTCAGCTGATTTTTGCCGCTGGCTTTGTGGCAACAATGATAGGGGTTTCAGCCATTTTAGGCCCTAAAAGAAAAACAGCCGACAAGCTACAAAACTTTGCAAGTGGGGTAGAAACCCATGGAAATGCCCGTCAGCCAATGGCAATCAAGTATTTCTTAGTGGCCATTCTATTTGTATTGTTTGATGTAGAAGTCATTTTTTTTTATCCATATGCTGTAAACTTTAGAGAACTGGGTTGGGCTGGGTTTGGTGCTTTACTAATGTTTGTAGGCTTCTTTTTAGTAGGATTTGTTTATATCCTTAAAAAAGGGGCATTAAAGTGGGAAGACTAGTTTGCAATTGTATAAAAGGCAATAAAAATCTTACAAATTGAACATCGGAGGGTATGTAGGGTTATAGATAGCGTTATTCAATTTTGTTATTATTATTTTAATTCTAATTTTTTTTATGTCACGTCCAGTACGATTTAATATTCACCCAATTGAAGCGAATCTTTCTGATGCAATTTCTGTAGCAGAAGCACCGCAAGGCTATTCTGGCGAAGGCTTTTTTACTTCGCGACTTAGCGATGTGGTAGGTATGGCGCGTAAAAATTCTTTATGGCCCTTGCCTTTTGCTACTTCATGTTGTGGAATAGAGTTTATGGCTACCATGGGTTCTCACTACGATTTGGCGCGCTTTGGTTCTGAAAGGGTTGGTTTCTCTCCCCGCCAGTGCGATCTTTTAATGGTAATGGGGACTATTTCAAAAAAAATGGGTCCTGTTTTACGCCAAGTATATCTACAAATGGCCGAACCTCGTTGGGTTTTATCTGTCGGTGCTTGTGCTTGTAGCGGCGGTATTTTCGATACTTACAGCGTATTACAAGGAATCGACCAAGTAATACCAGTAGATGTGTATGTACCGGGTTGTCCGCCACGCCCTGAAGCTATTTTAGATGGCTTTATGAAAATTCAGGAGTTAGTAGGGATGGAAAGTATTAGAAGAAGAAATAGCGAACAATACAAAGCGTTGATGAATAGTTATGGAATTGAATAACACGAAAGCAATGGCATTAACAAACGAACACATTCAAAAAAGGATTTCTGAAAAATTCGGAGAATTCGTCTCTGACTTTGCAGAGCCTTATGGCATGCTGAGTTTTACAGTATCTAAAGCGTACAATTTAAAGGTATTGCAGTTTTTGTATGATGAAGCGGATTTAAACTTCCGTTTTCTTACAGACCTATGTGGCGTAAACTATCCAGATTTAGTGGATAGTGAATTAGCCGTAGTATACCATTTGCATAACCTGCAAGAAAATATGCGTATCCGCTTTACAGTTTATACAAGTATTGCTTTTCCGGATGTATTTACAGCATCTAAATTGTTTTCATCTGCTAATTGGATGGAAAGAGAAACCTATGATTTTTACGGGGTTAATTTTTTAGGACATCCTAATTTGAAACGTATTTTAAATGTAGATGAGATGGATTATTTTCCATTGCGCAAAGAATATCCATTAGAAGACCAAACACGTATTGATAAAGACGATGAAATGTTTGGCAGAGGATAGCATTTTGCAGTGTGCAAAGTAAAGAATTTGAACAAAGGTATTTAGCTGATTCACAAAAAATAAATAAGCCCCTCAGGGTTTGGGTATGACAGAAAATCACCAACACAATATTAAGCTACCAGAAGGGTCTATTGAAAAACAGACTACTACCTTAAACGTAGGGCCTACACACCCTGCCACGCACGGTGTGTTTCAAAATATCATGGAACTCGATGGGGAGCAAATTGTTTCTACCGAACAAACAGTGGGTTATATACACAGGGCTTTTGAAAAATTGGCCGAGCGTAGACCTTTGTATCAAGTAACGCCTATTACAGATCGTTTAAACTATTGTAGTAGTCCGCTCAATAACATGGGTTGGCACCTTACTTGCGAAAAACTATTGGGCGTTAAAACGCCAAAGCGTGTAGATTATCTCCGTATTATTATAATGGAGTTAGCGCGTATATCAGACCACTTAATTTGTAATTCAATTGTAGGGGTTGATACCGGTGCGTACACAGGTTTTTTGTATGT
Source organism: Bacteroidota bacterium (assembly GCA_026391415.1). Lineage (GTDB taxonomy): Bacteria > Bacteroidota > Bacteroidia > Chitinophagales > Chitinophagaceae > Sediminibacterium. Next base: position 16,883 of record JAPLEL010000053.1, on the reverse strand, counting down.
AATGCAGTATCGCGAATTGATCTATGAAATTTACGAAGAAGTGTGTGGCTCTCGCCTCACTACTAATATTGGCCGCATTGGCGGATTTGAAAGAAATTTTACCAATACTGCTTTCACAAAACTAGAGCGGTTTTTAAAAGAATACCCCAAAGTTTTAAAAGAATTCGAAAGCTTGTTTGCCCGCAATAGAATTTTCATGGAACGTACTATTGGCGGTGGTGCTATTAGTGCAGAGCGTGCGTTGAATTATGGATTTACGGGTCCTAATTTACGTGCAGCTGGAGTTGATTACGATGTGCGTGTTCACACACCTTACAGTAGTTACGAAGATTTTAATTTTTCTATTCCTGTAGGAAAAACCGGCGATAATTACGATCGCTTTTTGGTGCGTAACGAAGAAATGTGGCAGAGCTTAAGCATTATTGAGCAAGCATATAAAAAAGTACAAGAATTTAAAGGTGCCGATGCAGAAATTTTTCATGCAGATGTTCCCGAATATTACTTGCCTGAAAAAGAAGATGTGTACACCAAAATGGAAGCACTCATTTGGCATTTTAAAATTATTATGGGAGAGATTGATTTGCCAAAAGGCGAAGTCTATCATTCTATTGAAGCAGGTAATGGGGAGTTAGGATTTTATTTAATTAGTGATGGTGGTAGAACACCTTTCCGTTTACATTTCCGTCGCCCATGTTTTATTTACTATCAAGCATATCCTGAATTAGTAACAGGTGGTATGTTGAGTGATGCAATTGTAACAATGAGTAGTTTGAATTTGATTGCGGGAGAATTGGATGCATAATTGCAAAGAGAAAACGAATTGATTTATTGATTTTATATAAAGAGGTATGGTACAATTTTCAGAAGAAAAACTAGCTAAAGTAAAAGAGCTCATTGAACGCTATCCCGAAGGAAAGCAGAAGAGCGCTTTACTACCCTTATTGCATTTGGCGCAAGATAGCTTTGGTGGATGGCTTAGTTCAGATACAATGGACTATGTAGCATCATTATTATCGATAGAGCCAATAGAAGTGTATGAAGTAGCCACATTCTATAGCATGTATAATACCAAGCCCATTGGTAAGTATATGTTTGAAGTTTGTCAAACCGGACCATGCATGTTAAATGGAAGCGATAATATTATTGAATATATTAGTAAAACACTTGGCATTAAACCTGGCGAAACAACTGCTGATGGATTGTTTACCTTAAAAACAGTGGAGTGCTTGGGAGCTTGTGGTTATGCGCCTTTAATGCAATTAGGCAAACATTATCGCGAGCATTTAACCAAAGAAAAAGTGGATGAAATTATTGCAGAATGTAGCAATACAGCCGCTGCAAACAATTAGATCAATCAACAATTAAAATTCCTCCGAGGATTTAAATATGGGAAGAAAATTATTATTAGAAAAAGCGCATGTTCCAGGAATTCGCAGCTACGAAGTGTATCGCCGCGAAGGTGGGTATGCTAGTGTTGAGAAGGCCTTGAAAACCATGAGCCCCGAAGCAATTGTAGAAGAGGTTAAAAAAAGCGGTTTGCGTGGTAGGGGTGGTGCAGGTTTTCCTGCAGGTTTAAAATGGAGCTTTATTGCAAAGCCCGAAGGCGTTCCACGTCATTTGGTTTGTAATGCCGACGAAAGTGAACCAGGAACTTTTAAGGATCGTTACTTAATGGAATTTATACCGCATTTATTAATTGAAGGATTAATCGTTTCATCGTATGCGCTAGGAAGCCATGCAACATATATTTACATACGTGGAGAATATGCTTGGATTACTGATATTTTAGAACAAGCCATTAACGAAGCAAAAGCAAACGGATTTTTAGGAAAAAATATTTTAGGTACAGGATTCGATTGTGAAATTTATGTTCACCGTGGAGCCGGCGCCTATATTTGTGGAGAAGAAACGGCACTAATAGAATCATTAGAGGGAAAGCGTGGCAATCCGCGTATTAAACCACCGTTTCCAGCTATTAAAGGTGCATGGGGTCGTCCTACAGTAGTAAACAATGTAGAAACCTTAGCATCAGTTGTTCCAATTATTAATTTAGGGGGCGAAGAGTATGCTACTATTGGTGTTGGAAAGTCTACTGGTACAAAATTAATTTCGGCTTGTGGCAATATTAATAAGCCAGGTGTTTATGAAATTGACATGACTATTTCTGTAGAAGAATTTTTATACAGCGATGAATATTGTGGCGGTATACCAAATGGAAAAAAATTAAAAGCTTGTATTCCAGGTGGATCTTCAGTACCTATTTTACCTGCTAACTTATTATTAAAAACTGCCAAGGGCGAAACGCGTTACATGAACTACGAAAGTTTAAGTGATGGCGGATTTGCATCAGGATCTATGATGGGTTCTGGTGGTTTTATTGTGTTAGACGAAGACCAATGTATTGTAAGAAATACGTATTCGTTAGCGCGCTTTTATCGCCACGAAAGTTGCGGTCAGTGTTCGCCCTGCCGTGAAGGAACTGGTTGGATGGAAAAGCTTTTGTATCGCCTAGAAAAAGGAGAAGGCAAAAGCAGTGATATAGATTTGTTATGGGATATACAAAGTAAAATTGAAGGCAATACAATTTGTCCATTAGGAGATGCTGCGGCTTGGCCAGTAGCAGCTGCTATCAGGCACTTTAGAGATGAATTTGAATGGCATGTAACGCATGCGGCAGAAGCACAAACCAGCAATTTTGGTTTGGCGCATTATGCCGATCCAATTCATGTGCCAACGGTATAAACAAGCATATTAAAAATTTAAATATTCCCTTTCGGGGGATGTGGTATGAGTGAAATACAATTATTTAAAGTAACCATCGACAACATTACAATTGAAGTGCCTGCAGGTACTAGTATTCTGCATGCTGCACGTCAAATTGGAGGAGATGTTGCACCGCCAGCAATGTGTTTTTACAGCAAGCTAGAAGGCAGCGGCGGTAAGTGTCGTACCTGTTTGGTAGAAGTAAGCAAGGGTTCTGAAAAAGACCCACGCCCAATGCCCAAACTTGTTGCTTCTTGCCGAACCAATGTAATGGATGGTATGGAAGTAAAAAACATTACTAGCCCAAAAGTGATAGATGCCAGAGCTGGAATTGTGGAATTCTTATTATTGAATCATCCACTAGATTGTCCGGTATGTGACCAAGCAGGTGAATGTCATTTGCAAGATTTAAGTTTCGAACACGGCAAGGCAGACACTCGTTACGAATTTCAACGTAGAACATTCCCCAAACACGATTTGGGAAAATATATTCAGTTACACATGACACGATGCATTCTTTGCTACCGTTGTGTATTTGTTGCCGATCAATTAACCAATAAGCGCGAACACGGAATTTTAGACAGGGGAGACCATTCTGAAATTGCTACATTGATTGAGAAAAATTTAGACAATGATTTTATTGGTAATGTAATTGATGTTTGTCCGGTAGGGGCATTAACCGATAAAACTTTCCGTTTTAAAAATCGTGTTTGGTTTTTAAAACCCATGGATGCGCACCGTAACTGCCCTACTTGTAGCGGAAAAGTAACTTTATGGAATCGTGGAGAAGAAGTATATAGAGTAACGGCTCGCAAAGATCAATGGGGCGAAGTAGAAGACTGGATTTGTAACGATTGCAGATTCGAAAAAAAGCAAAGTTCCGACTGGACAATTGAAGGGCCAAGATTAATTGACAGACATTCTGTAATTGCACAAGGACACTATGCGGGAACTGTTGGCACAAATATTCCAACAGAAACCTTTAAAGCAGTTCATGCAGGCAGAGATCCAAAATTATTAATGGATATTCATTCAGTGAGTGAGGTTAATCCAACAGATATTGAATTGAGTTTAATAAATGGACCGGCGCATTCCAACAATTTTAATTCTAACAAAGACTAATTGTACTATAGCTCATGACACTACTTGCATTTGATTGGCTACTGATAATAGAAAAACTGGTATTAATTGCCATTATAGTTTTTGCAAGCTTGGGTATTGCCTTGTATACCACTTTTGCAGAACGCAAAGTGGCGGCTATTTTACAAGACAGACCAGGCCCAGAAAGAGCAGGTCCTTTTGGATTGTTTCAACCATTTGCCGATGGATTGAAGTTAATTATGAAAGAAGAAATCATACCATCATCGGCCAATAGAAATTTATTTATTCTTGGCCCAGGATTGGCTATGACAGCGGCTTTAATGACTTGTGCTGTAATTCCTTGGGGTGGTACTGTATCTCTATTTGGCAGAGAAATTTCTTTACAAATAGCAGATATTAATATTGGTATTTTATATGTATTTGGTGTAGTGAGTGTAGGAATTTATGGTATGATGATTGGCGGTTGGGCATCGAATAATAAATTTTCTTTGATGGCTGCTTTGCGTGGTGCATCACAAGCTATTAGTTATGAATTGGCCATGAGTATTGCATTGATTGCATTATTAATGACAACTGGTTCATTAAGTTTAAGAACAATTGTAGAACAACAAATGGCACTTGGTCATTTATGGAATATCGCTTATCAACCATTGGGTTTTATATTATTTTTCATTTGTGCTATGGCCGAGTGTAATAGAACACCTTTCGATTTGCCAGAAGCAGAAAACGAATTAAATTTTGGATACCACCAAGAGTATTCTTCTATGAAACTTGGGTTCTATCTTTTTTCTGAATACGTGAATATGATTATGAGTAGTGCGGTAATGGCATCGCTTTATTTTGGCGGTTATGATATTCCTTTTTTCAACGAAAGCGTTTTGCCTCAAAACATTGCGGCACTGGTTGGGGTAGGAGCATTATTAATTAAAATTGTCATTTTTATATTTGTATTTATGTGGATTCGTTGGACCATTCCAAGATTCCGTTACGATCAATTAATGAATTTAGGTTGGAAGAGTTTAATACCATTGGCCTTGGTAAACATGCTTATAACAGGTGCGTTTATTTTAGCAAGGATGTAATGGATTTTTATTTTTTTTGGAAAATTCAAAGTAAAAAATATTTTTGTAAACCATATTTAAGCAAACGCTAAGCCAAAGCAAAGCGCACATCAAAATGGAGGCATTAACCAATAGAGTAAAAGAAGTTAGTCGTAAGCCGATGAGTTTCTCGGAGCGATTGTACATACCCAATATTTTAAAAGGTATGGCCATTACTTTCAGTCATATGTTTAAGAAGCAACCGACTATTCGCTACCCAGAACAAAAGCGCGAATTTAGTCCGGTTTTTCGTGGGCTACACGTGCTCAACAGAGACGAAGAAGGTCGCGAACGTTGCACTGCTTGTGGATTGTGTGCAGTAGCTTGTCCGGCAGAAGCCATTACCATGGAAGCAGCCGAAAGATTACCTGGCGAAGAACATTTGTATCGCGAAGAAAAGTATGCAGCAAAATATGAAATCAATATGTTGCGTTGTATTTTTTGTGGTTTATGCGAAGAAGCTTGTCCGAAAGATGCTATTTATTTAAGTGAAACTTTCGCGCCAGCAAATTTTACACGTAAAGGATTTATTTACGGGAAAGATGAATTAGTAATACCTAATCAACTAATAGATCCTGCAGGTTTTGCAGAAGCTAGGGGTGCAGCGCGAAACAATTAATAGCATAATTAAAGAACAATGAGTATAACAGAAATATTATTTTTCTTTTTGAGCGCACTAGCCATTGGTAGTGCTATCATGGTGTTGGTTAGCAAGAATCCGGTGTATAGTGTATTGTGGTTGGTAGCAGTTTTCTTTGCTATATCGGGCCATTATATTTTATTGAATGCACAGTTTTTGGCCATCGTGAATTTGATTGTTTATGCAGGAGCCATCATGGTATTATTCCTCTTTGTAATCATGTTAATGAATTTGAATGCACATAGCGAACCGCAGAAAAACTTATGGATGAAATTAGCAGGGGTAATTTCTGGTGGATGTTTTTTAATGGTTCTTGTTTCACTAGTTCGCCAAGCTAACGAGTTGAGTAATAAAAAAGCATTAACAGTAGAAGGAAATATTGGTCTCATTAAAAACTTAGGCAAAGTATTGTTTAATGATTATGTGGTGTCATTTGAAATTACAAGTGTATTGTTTTTAAGTGCAATGATTGGTGCTATTGTAATTGGAAAAAAAGATTAGCAGTGGCAACATTAGTTGTCCAATAAAAATATTTAAAAACGCTTCGAATAAATAGTTCGAATAATAAGTAGTAAACATGCCAATACAATATTATATCTATTTGTGTTTAACATTATTTAGCATCGGTATTATTGGGGTGCTTACTCGCCGCAATGCTATCATTGTATTTATGTGTGTTGAATTAATGCTCAATGCCGTGAATTTATTATTGGTGGCGTTTTCGAAAATGCATTTAGCAACAGCCTTGGTAGCAGACAAAGCCACCAAAGTAGGAACAGATGGTCAGCTATTTGTATTTTTTATTATGGTAGTAGCTGCAGCAGAAGTGAGTGTAGGGTTAGCTATTATTGTTATGTTGTATCGTAACACACATTCGGTGGATATTAACTTTTTGAATAGATTGAAAAATTAAAAATGCGAAGCTTGTAACTGAATAACTATTTTGTTATAAGCTTCGGTCCGGCATATTATGAGTAAACTTGTTTATTTAATTCCGCTATTTCCCTTGCTGGGTTTTCTAATCAATGGATTGGGTAGAAAACACTTGTCAAAATCCATGATTGGTATTATTGGCACTGGTTCCATACTCGCTTCATTTATTGTGAGTGTATTAGTGTTTTTTGATGTGAAAGCAACCGGAACATCAACGGTAGTTACCCTTTTTAATTTTATTCAAGTAAAAGGATTATTAATTCCATTTGCTTTTCAGGTAGACCAATTGTCTGTCATTTTCTTGTTAATTATTACAGGCATTGGCACATTGATTCACTTGTATTCAACGGCCTACATGCATACCGAAGAGCCAGCACATTTTGGCCGCTATTTTGCTTACTTAAATCTCTTTATATTTTCAATGTTGCTGTTGGTATTAGGTGCCAACTATGTAATTATGTTTATTGGTTGGGAAGGAGTTGGTTTATGTTCTTATTTATTAATTGGCTATTGGTTTAAAAACAACAATTATAACTACGCTGCTAAAAAAGCGTTTGTAATGAACCGCATTGGAGATCTTGGTTTTTTACTAGCCGTATTTTGGTTGATTTTTAAATTAGGCACAGCCACTTATTCGGATGTGTTTTTGCATGTAGATAAATTATCGGCATTTGATATTACTGCTATTACAACTTTATTGTTTGTTGGCGCAATGGGTAAGAGTGCTCAGATTCCTTTGTACACTTGGTTGCCAGATGCAATGGCGGGTCCTACTCCAGTGTCTGCATTGATTCACGCGGCTACCATGGTTACTGCAGGTATCTATATGATTGCTCGAACCAATTTATTGTATTCTATGGCACCAGGCACACAAACCCTGATTGCTATTATAGGATTGGCCACCGCAATTTTTGCAGCAACAATTGCACTCAAACAAAACGATATTAAAAAAGTATTGGCTTACTCAACAGTTAGTCAACTTGGCTATATGTTTTTAGGTTTAGGCGTTGGAGCCTATACTGGCGCTGTGTTTCATGTAATGACGCATGCGTTTTTTAAAGCCTTATTATTCTTAGGTGCAGGTTCTGTTATTCATGCCATGCACCACGAACAAGATATTACAAAAATGGGGGGACTAAAAAAGTTCATGCCTATCACCCATATTACTTTCTTACTAGCTTGTTTGGCAATTGCAGGAATTCCACCATTTTCAGGATTCTTTTCTAAAGACGAAATTCTAATGGCTGCGTATGCAAAAAATCCTATTTACTATTATGTAGGATTAGGTGGTGCATTAATGACCGCTTTTTATATGTTCCGTTTGTATACACTTACTTTCTTAGGTGGATTTAGGGGCACACAAGCGCAAGCATCTCATGTACACGAAAGCCCAATTGCCATGACCTTTCCTTTGATTGTGTTGGCTATTTTATCGGTAATTGGCGGATTAATTGGCATACCAGAAGTGTTTGCAAAAGACGCACATAGTTTGGGTAATTTTTTAACGCCAATTTTTGCACAGTCTGCAGCACTTGCAACAGAACATCATTTAGAAGCATCGCAAGAATATTTATTCATGGGCGTTTCTACTTTATTAATTGCAGGAATTATTTTCTATACAATTAGCAGTTATAAAAAATACCAATCAACCGAAACTGAAAATACAGGCTTGGCAAAACTGTTAGAAAACAAATGGTACATCGATGAATTATACGATGCAATAATTGTAAAACCATTAAATGCCATTGCTGTGTTCTTTAAAAATATCATTGAAAAAAATATTATTGATGGCGGCGTGAATGGCGTTGGCAAATTGGTTAGTTATAGTTCAAGACAAATTCGTTTATTACAAAGCGGACAAGTGGGTAATTATGTTTTAATCATGGTATTAGCCATTGTTGTATTTATATTGATTTGGTTTAACGATTTAACCCTAAGTTATTATTTGAACCGTTTATTTAAAAATGCTTAGTTGCTTTAAAGAAAATATATGATCCCTTTATTACTCATATTAATTCCATTGCTTAGCGGACTAGCCGTATTCTTTTTAAAAGAAGCGCGTAGTTCAAAAGCATTGGCCCTCGGCTCATCTGTTATTACATTAGCATTGTCTTTAATGGCGGTTAGTAGTAAAGGTGTATTGCATTACGATGCAAGCTGGTTGCCAGGTTTGGGTGGCAGGTTTACACTCATGCAAGATGGTATGGGAAAAATGCTAGGTTTATTAACTGCTATATCTTTTCCAGTAGTATTTGCAGCAACCTATAAAAACACTTATCAAAAGCCTGCTGCATTTTACGGATTGATGTTGCTAACCCAAGCAGGATTATTGGGTGTGTTTTTAGCAGCAGATGCTTTATTATTTTATTTCTTTTGGGAGTTAGCTTTAATTCCAGTTTATTTTCTTTGCTCTATTTGGGGAGGCGAAAAAAGAATTGTAGTTACTTTTAAATTCTTCATTTATACTTTTATAGGATCCTTATTAATGTTGGTGGGCATTTTATTTGTGTATGCTCAAACAGCCGACCATTCATTTGCCCTACAATCTTTTTATAATGTACAATTAACCGGCAAGCAACAAGCATATGTATTTGCATTATTCTTTATTGCTTTTGCTATTAAAATGCCCATATTTCCATTGCATACTTGGCAGCCAGATGCTTACGAACAAGCGCCTACTGCTACCACTATGATATTAAGTGGTGTAATGGTTAAGATGGGTTTATTTGCCGTGATTCGTTGGGTATTGCCCATGGTTCCTGGTGCAGTAAAAGGGCATGCTTTATTCGTTATTATTTTGAGTGTAATAGGAATGGTTTACGCCTCCTTAATTGCTATTAAACAAGACGATTTAAAAAGACTCATTGCCTATTCTTCTATTGCGCATATAGGTTTAATGTGTGCTGCCATCTTTACACAAAATCAAATAGGATTAGAAGGGGTAATGATTCAAATGTTCAACCACGGGATTAATGTAATAGGATTGTGGATTGTAGCAGATGTAATTGAACAACAATTAGGAACGCGCAAGTTCAGTGAATTAGGCGGACTAGCGCAGAAAGCGCCAACACTTGCTATTTTATTAGTAGTATTGGCTTTGGCCAATGTGGCTTTGCCTTTAACCAATGCTTTTGTGGGTGAGTTTTTACTATTCAATGGTTTATTTCAATACAATATTTGGATAGCTGCAGTGGCAGGTATCAGCATTATTTTATCGGCAGTGTATACCTTAAATATGATTCAGAAAATATTTTATGGCAATACCGTTGAAAAAACAAATAACGCAGTAGAAATTGATTTTAACGTACAAGTAGTACTAGGTGTATTAGTAGTGTTGGTATTGGTGATGGGTGTTTATCCGCAACCAATGATTGACCTTACAAAAGACACTGTTAATGCAATTTTTGCGCACAGATAATTGAAAACAGGGCTTCTTACTAAAAGAAGTTTTTTAAGATAAGTACTTATGAATGCAATTATAGTTTCGGCTTTATTAGGAGTGGTGATGATGTTTAGTGGCATCTTCTTCCAAAATAAATCAATCATAAAGCATATTGCTGCTGGATGTTTATTGTTATTGTTAGGAGCTAACCTACTTCAACACTATGAAATTTTTACTATAAAAATTGATACCCATAATTTATTGCGTTTTGAAAAAATGGGTATTTTCTTTAATACTATTACAATTGTTGCAACGCTTATTTATGTATTGCTTAGCGGAAAGGATATTGAAAATACAGGCGTACACGTAGCAGAATATTTTGCACTAATATTTTTTATACTATGTGGGGTAAGTATTCTAACATCTTTTAATGGATTATTAATGTTGTTTTTAGGAATTGAAATCATGTCTATTCCATTGTATATTTTAACAGGTACCGACAAGCGCAATCTTAAAAGCAATGAAGCTGCTTTAAAATATTTTTTAATGGGATCTTTTTCAACAGGTATTATGTTGATGGGTATCACTTTAATTTATGGTGGCTCAGGAAACTTTCAAATAGGTCAAGCAATTGTTTCGAGCGCAGCAGGAACGGTGCCTAACGCTTCATTTTTAGAAGTGGCTGGCTTGTTATTATTGTTTTCTGCCATGTGCTTTAAAGTTTCGGCAGCGCCATTTCATTTTTGGACGCCTGATGTATATGATGGTGCTCCAAGTGTGTTCACCTCATTTATGGCAACCATTGTTAAAGTGACGGGCTTTTACGCATTCATTCGTTTGTTTGAAAATCAGAATGAACTATTAGGACCTACTTGGAAAATTATTTTATCCTTTGTAATTATTGCCACTTTATTAGTAGGAAATATTACAGCTGTTTTTCAACAAAGTGTAAAACGCATGTTAGCGTATTCGAGTATTGCGCAAGCAGGCTTTATGCTATTTGGATTGTATGCTAGTAATGATTTGAGTAAAGAAGGTATTTTATTGTATTCCGCTGCTTATTGTTTAGCAACAATTGGCATTTTTGCCGTGTTGATAAAAATGAAAGACTATACTTTAGATGGTTTTAATGGTTTAGCCAAAACGCAACCAGTACTAGCTTTTACAGCTACAGTTTGTTTGATGTCTTTAGCAGGGATTCCATTAACAGCTGGTTTTTTTGCCAAATATTATATGCTAGCAAGTGTTGTAAAAGCAGGCGGATCTTTAATGATTGTTATTGTAGCAGTGTTATTTGCTGCGGTTAGCGTCTATTATTATTTAAGGGTTATTCAGGCTATGTATTTTAAAGAAGGCGAAGCCGAAACCACTGAAATTACCCCAAGTTTTAAAGTAGGTTTGGTGTTTGTAGCAATTTTAATCTTGCTAATTGGCGCCCTACCCTCTGTATTGCTCAATTATTTCTATTTTTAACCGCTCTTCATATTTATCAGGGCAGTTTCTTTCAAACGGGCAATCTCAATTACCTTTAATGCATTGAACCTATTAATTAGTATAACTGCATGACCATTTTCGATTCTTTTAATTTAGCTTGGCGAACGGTAAAAGGCAATAAACTCCGAACGAGTATTACTGTTGCCATTATTGCATTTGGTATCATGGCCTTAATTGGTATTGTTACTGCAATTGAAGCAATGAACCAAAGCTTAAAAGAAAGTTTTTCTTCTATGGGTGCAAATGCGTTTAGTATTCGTTTTAAAGAGTCCAATAATTTTTTTGGAGGAGGTGATAGAAGAAGGGGGCAGTTTGAAAAAACTAAGCGAGGCAAAAAAGAAAAAAAATCAAACTTAGGAAAAGTCATTGGTAGAGAAGAAGCAGAAAATTTTAAAAAAAGTTTCAATTACCCTGGAGCTATTGCTTCTTTGTATCGTCGTGGTCCTGGTAACCAAGAAATTCATTATGGCAATAAAAAAACAAATCCACAAATTTCTGTTTGGGGAGGAGACGAAAACTATTTTTCAGTAACTGGATATACTGTTGCATTGGGTAGAAACTTAAACAATCTAGATATTGAAAGTGGAAGGAATGTTTGTATTTTAGGAAGCAATGTTGCCACTAAATTGTTTGGCGAGAAACCAGAAAATTGCATAGAAAAAATTATTAGAATAGGCAGTGTGCCTTACAGGGTAATTGGCTTATTAAAATCAAAAGGCTCAAGCGCAATGCTTCGCCAAGATGATGTGGTCGTTACATCTTACTCCAACCTTAGAAGGTTTTCAAATGGAAGTCCGTCTTATTTAATGGGTATAATGGTTGGCAATGTAAAAGAAATAGATGTAGCAAGTGGCGAAGCTATTTCGGATTTTAGAGCAGTTAGAAAATTACTACCCATAGAAGAAGACAATTTTGTGGTTGAAAAAAGTGACAAATTTGCAGAAATGTTTATTGGGTTTTTAAGTAGCATTACAGCCTCCGCCGCCGCCATAGGATTAATTACTTTAATTGGCGCTGCAATAGGCCTTATGAACATCATGTTGGTAGCAGTTAACGAACGTACCAAAGAAGTTGGGTTGATAAAAGCAATTGGCGGAAAAAGTAGAAATGTGCGTCAGCAATTTTTATTCGAAAGCATTATCATTAGCTTATTAGGCGCTGTGTTTGGTATTTTTTTAGGGGTAATGGTAGGAAATTTATTTTCCTACATTTTAAATACAGGATTTGTAGTTCCTTGGGGATGGGTTGCTACAGGTATTATTATTTGTTCTTTAGTAGGATTAGCTGCTGGTATTTATCCAGCAATGAAAGCGGCAAGACTGAATCCGATTGACGCATTGCGTTACGAGTAATTCTTATTTTAGCTTTTTAAATTCTTTCAATTGTTGGTTAATATAATAGCGAATATCTTCATCAGAAGTATTTTGCCTTAACCAATTATAAGCGGGCCTACTTTGCTGTATAAAATCTCTTAATTGCTCGTCTTTAAAGCTTGTAGTTTCTACCACTAGTTTTGCTGAATAGCGATAGTTAATGTATGCTTCGCGCTCGCTAGTTTCAAAAAAATCCAAAGCCCTTCTTTTGCTTTTCTCGTGTTTAGAAAATCGGTCAATACTTATGCCAATTCCGGCGCCAGAATTGGCGTTTGCAAACAGTGGCTTTTTATAAGAAACCATATCTTGTAATAAATCATTTCTTCTTTCTAAACTATCCATTTGGTAAGCACTCATTCCTTTTGCTGTTACTGTAACATTACCTAAATCGTGTGATAGCGGAGAGGCGTATAATTCAATAGAATCTAACTGCGCATAATTTCTATTATATTGAATGGTATCAAAATGGTATCCAACAGCAGCAAATGCCAAGACTTCATTCTCTTTAATAAGAATTTTAAAACGCCCATTGTTTCCTGTCATTACAGTTTGATGGGTATTGTTATTAGTAATACTTGCAAGTACAACAGGGGCATGCGTCACACTGTCGCGTAGGTATCCAATAACTGGTTTATTTTTTTGCGCGTTGGTAGCGAAACAAAATAGTATACTAAATATTCCTAAGAGCCATTTCATAGTTGCCTTATTTGTACAAAGGTATTAATTCAATTTGGTGTATTGGGCGAATAATAATTACGCAACAGGTATACTAACAAAAAAGGCTGTATCAAAATTTGATACAGCCTTTTTAAAATAAAATCAAAAACTTATTTAGGCTCCAAACCTTTCTTTATACGATCAGCCACATCTTGAAGATGGTATTTACTCATCTTGTCTGTAGTGCCAGCAATTGCTGCATTAATTTCTGCTTGAAGGGCTTTTAATTCACCTTTAGCAACAGAGATCACGTCGGTATTTTTTACATTTACAGAAGCAGAACCACCACCAAAACCCATGCTAATAATGCTTGGTGCAGTAACAGGCGTAATTAAATCAATTAATTTTTCTGCATACGCTTTTTGTAAATTTCTTCTATAACCATCAATTGGTTTTTTAGAATTCAATTCACTCCAAATACCTGCATGCAAATCATTCATGTATTCAGTGATTGAATAAGTACTACTACCAAAACGGTTAGTTGCAGCTACCAATCTAAACAAACGTTGTCCATCTAACAAACTAGTTAAAGTACCTGTTTGTGTAGATTTAATTGTTTCAAGTGAAGTTGGGTTAGCAATTTTATTCAAGATATTTTTATCTAATAACCAAGATGGTGTTTCAAATAATTGTTTGTGTAAGAAACTAACCGCTTCTTTTTGAACAGCTTTACTTGTTGGCTCATAAATATCACCAGCTTCTTCTACACTTTTAAAAGTCTCATTAACAGCACCAACATTTCTTGTAACGTGGCCCATGTAACGATTAAATTGACTAATTAAGTTGGTATAGAGATCAGATAAATTTTCATATTTATCACCCTCTTCTTTTGTCCAATTAGGAAGTGCTGGTAAAATGCGTTTTAGGTTTTTAATTCCGTATTCGCTTGCTTTCATGCTGTTATCTCCAAGATCTTCTGTTTGAGCACGTGCATCAACACTACGTCCTTCTCCACCAAACCACAAACGAGGATTTGCTGCTAATTTAGCAATGATCCATTTGTTGTTTAGTTTTTGATCTTCTTCTGCATCTTTGATACCTGTGTATTTATAACCCCACTCAAGCGCCCATTTATCGTAGTCGCCAATTCTAGGGAATAAACCTGATTCATTGATATTATCTTCTGGTTGTGCAACATAGTTAAAACGTGCATAGTCCATGATAGAAGCGGTATGACCATTGGCTTCAACCCATGCTTTGTTGCGTAAGTTTTCGACCGGAGTTTTACTACTGCTACCCATGTTATGGCGTAAACCAAGTGTATGACCAACTTCGTGAGAGGATACAAAACGAATCAATTGACCCATCAATTCATCATCAAATTTCATTTTTCTTGCTTTTGGATCAACCGCAGCAGTTTGAATCATATACCAATCGTGTACCAATTTCATTACATTATGGTACCAGTTAATATGGCTTTCTAAAATTTCTCCCGAACGAGGATCATGGATCTGAGGTCCAGAAGCATTTTCAATATCTGAAGCTAAATAGCGAATAACAGAAAAACGGGCATCTTCTAAACTCATTGTGCTATCATTCTCAGGCCATTCTTTACCAACAATGGCGTTTTTGAAACCTGCTTTCTCAAATGCTATTTGCCAGTCATTAACACCATCAATCAAAGGTTTGCGCCATTGTTTTGGGGTTGCTGGGTCTATATAATAAACAATTTGCTTTGCAGGCTCTACCAAAATACCTTGTTTGTATTTTTCTAAATCTGCTGGTTTTGGTTCTAATTTCCAACGAACAGCAAATTCTTTGCGATCAACTTTTTGTTGGTCATCAGAAAACTGAACATATCTATCAGAGAAATAACCCACACGACGGTCAAATAAACGAGCCGCCATAGGTGTTTTAGGCATTAATAGTAATGAAGTGTTTAGCTCAATAGTTACAGCTCCTGCACTAGCACCTGCACGTGTTCCGCCACCGCCACCTGGAAATGGAGAGCCGCCACCACCACCAATTCCACCACCAGCACTAGCTCCATATGTTTTTACTGTTCTAATTTCAGTATTGATTGGGAAAGTTTTTATGCCTAATATATATGATCTATCAGCAGCAATCGCCGTTAAATTAAATGCACGCTTATCATTAGCATCCATGCCAACTATTTGGTTATCACCTTTAAAAAAATCGGTAACATCAATAATAGTGCTTGTGGAATCTTTACCAAATGCCTTGATATCAAATGCTGCAGCAATTGGGTCTAAATAAGAATTAGCAACTGCTTTAGAAATATTATTAGTAGAATCAGCGGCGCTAATTAAAGTAACCACGCGTAAAAAAATATTGCTATTAGGTCCTTTTTCAAACTTAAGTGTTTGTTTATTAACCTCTCCACCACCATAAACACCAGCACCACCTGGCACTTTGGTAAAACGTGTGATAGCAAAAATTTCACGACCTATAATAGAATCGGCAATTTCAAAGTAGTATTTGTCTTCTACTTTATGTACTGTAAACAAGCCTTTTTTTGTGATGGCTTTGTCTGTAATTACATCTTTATAAGGTTTTGGAGCTACTTTGGGTGCAGCTGCACCACCAAATCCTCCCATGCCAGACATGCCAGACATGCCAGCTGATGGAGATCCTCCAGGAGTACCCGGGTTAGGAGATTGAGGGCTACGTTGGGCAAAGCCTACTGCACTTGCCAAAAGAGCCAATGAAAAAAGGTAAATTTTCATAACTAGTTTTTGATTTTAATTATTTCTTAAAGATAGGGTTCAACTGTTTTCAATAAAAATAAATTAACAATTCTTGTATAAGTGGTAAATCTCAGACTGAAATTATCGGTGAAATGGCTAATATCTCCGCCGATTTGCATTTTTTATTATGATTCGTGGTTGTTGAAAAAAAAGAAAAAAAAGATTTTGTGCAACCTGATAAGTTTTTCAATAAAATAACTAATTTGTACTCCCTTAACAAAAAAGTATTGGGAGATTTGTTTTTTTCAAAACTTTTTTGTGTAGCATTGCTAAAATAAATTTTTAATCAACTGTAATTTTTAAAAAACCAAAAATCAATTGAATCATGGCTGACATCAAACCAACTGCACCAGCGGCAGCAAAATCCGCAACATCTGCTCAACCTAAAAAGAGCAGCAACTTGGTTGCAACTATCGCTCCTATTGCCTGTATCCTTTTCGGGTACATTTTATGGCGCTTCGTTATCGGTGCCGACAGTAATTTTACTACACCTGATGCTTCTGGTGGTTTTTGGCCTAGCCACAAAGGACCAAAAGGATCTTTGTCTAAAATGTACGAAGGTGGAATTATCGTTCCAATTTTGATTGGTGCGTTATTAATTGTTATCTCTTTCTGTATTGAAAGAATGTTGACTATCGCAAAAGCTAATGGAGCTGGCGATATTGCTGAGTT